>NZ_KV810244.1:30428-121040 GCF_001812735.1 Neisseria sp. HMSC069H12 | reverse complement strand
TGTGGTGTAAACAACGCAACGTTTTCCTACACTTTATATTATTTGTTCTTGGCAGCAGGCAGTTGCATATAAAATACACCCAATATAAATGCTCGACCCTATCCTCAAATCAATGAACGACGACAAACGGCCCCACTCTTACCGACCGCGCCACCATAGGCAACACACGCCGCCGTTTTGGCAGGCAGACCGCCCGTACCTGCACGAACACAATATTTCCGATGCCCGTTTCAGACGGCTGGGCTACATCATGGCCTTTCTTGCCGGCGCGATTAATGCCGGCGGTTACTTCGCATTCTCACGTTATACCTCCCACGTTACCGGCTCAATGTCGCTGTTGGCAGATGTTTTGTATCTTCAAGAGTGGAGTGTGGCCATTATTGCCACAATCAGCGTGTTGTGTTTTGTTGCCGGAGCCGCGCATTCGGGCTGGGTGATTTTATGGACGCAGCAGATGCGTTTCCGTGGCAGCTTTGGGTTTTCCATGTGGCTGGAAGCAGTTTATCTGTTGATATTCGGTTGGTTCGGTATTGCCGCGATGGAATGGGATTTTGGCGGCTCTGATTTTATTATGCCGTCTTTGGCATTGTTTTTATTGTGTTTTATTATGGGCATGCACAATACGGTTATCACGCTTCTTTCCGGCGGAGCCATCCGCTCCACCCACATGACCGGTACGGCGACCGACTTGGGCATTGAAATTTCACGCGCGCTTTATTACTCCAAACAACATCATCCGCGCCTGCCGCACGTCCGCGTCAACAAACCGAAAATGTGGCTTTTAAGCGGCTTGATGCTGTCGTTTTTGCTGGGCGGCGTGGTTGGCGCATGGGGTTATCATTTGGTCGGCCATCATTTCGCCCTGCCCGTTTCCGCCGTTTTGTTCATACTGGGCGCAGGCTCGGTGGGATACGATGTCAAAGTCAGACTAAAATGGGCATTTGTCAGCTGGTATCGCCGTAAAAAGAAAAACGGAAGAAATCCTAAAGAAACTTACTTTTCATCTGACTACAAAACGGCCAAACTGTCAGAAAAATGCAGAAATGTTTCAGTATTATGTTAACTGGCAAATATTTGCGTAATATCGGGTTAAACCCATTCTTTTGCGTTTCGGATATTCGATATCATTAATTCGTAATGACCCACGCGGTTTTTATTCATTTTTTTCAGACGGCCCGTGCCGTCATCTAAAAAGAGGATACGACATGAAATTCTTGAAACCCCTGACCGTTATTGCTACTGCAATTCCTTTGGCACTCACCGGCTGTGTGGCCGATCCTGCTACCGGTCAACAATCCGCCAGCAAAACCGCTATGTATGGTTTGGGCGGTGCGGCTGTTTGCGGCATCGTTGGTGCGCTGACCCACGGCGGTAAAGGCGCGCGCAACTCCGCATTGGCTTGTGGTGCAGTAGGTGCCGGTATCGGCGGTTACATGGACTACCAAGAGAAAAAACTGCGTCAAAGCCTGGCCAACACCAACATCGAAGTTGAACGTCAAGGCAACCAAATCAAACTGGTTATGCCTGAAAACGTAACCTTCGCTACCGGCAGCGCTGCCCTGAGCGGCCATGCTCAAAGCGCCTTGTCTGCCGCCGCGCAAACTTTGGTTCAATATCCTGACACCACTTTGACCATCAACGGCCACACCGACAATACCGGTAACGACGCCATCAACGAGCCATTGTCTCGCAACCGCGCCGAATCTGTTGCCATCTTCCTGCAATCCCGTGGCGTAAGCAGCACCCGTTTGAGCACTTTCGGTTACGGCTCCCGTCAACCCATCGCCTCCAACGCTACTGTTGAAGGCCGCGCACAAAACCGCCGCGTTGAAATCTTGATCAACCCCGACCAACGCGCCATTGACGCTGCTAAAAAACAAATGTAATCCGACATCTGTCTGATTCCCATAATTAAGGCCGTCTGAAATTTCAGACGGCCTTTTTTCTTTGTAGATTTTGTTTGCAATTTCTTCTCCTCAATTCAATCCACCATAAAATTTATTCTTTTATTAACAAGACTTTTCAATTTTTCCTTCAAAAAAACTGTATTAATACTCTAATTTTTACACTAACTTAGAGTATAATTCCTAAAATTTTAAAAACACGCCCCATACCGTCTGAAAAACGGCGGCGAAAAACACACTTATTTATATACACATCAGTCCGTTATCCAATCCATTTCATAGGATTTCAGACGGCGCCATCCAGAATCTATGAAGGAGCATTCATGCAAAACAACTTTGACCCATTGATTATCCGTGGCAAATCACTGATCCCCGTCGTACAAGGCGGTATGGGTGTAGGCGTTTCCGCATCAAAACTCTCCAGCGCGGTTGCGCGCGAAAACGGCGTAGGTACGATTGCCAGCGTCGATTTGCGCCACTTGCACGAAGATTTGCTGGCCGAATCAAAAATCGACTCCAGCGAAGAAAAATACACCCGCCTCAACTGCATCGCGCTTGACCGTGAAATCAAAAAAGCCAAAGCCGATTCAGAAGGCAAAGGCATGATTGCCGTCAACGTCATGAAAGCCGTCAAAGACCATGCCGCCTACGTCCGTCAGGCGTGCGAATCCGGTGCTGACGCGATTGTGATGGGCGCAGGTTTGCCTTTGGACTTGCCGGAAATGGCCGAGGGCTACCACAAAGATGTCGCCCTTTTCCCTATTTTGTCCGAATCACGCGGTATCAACATCGTTTTGAAACGTTGGATGAAAAAAGGCATCTTGCCCGATGCCATCGTTATCGAACACCCTGCCCACGCAGCCGGCCACTTGGGCGCGGCAACCGTTGACGGCGTGAACGATGCCAAATTCGAGTTCAAACGCGTTATTGAAGAAACATTTGAAGTATTCAAAAACTTAGGCTTGGAAAGCGAAAAAATCCCGTTGGTACTCGCCGGCGGCATGGCAAACTTTGAAAAAGTCAAAACAGCCTTGAAAAACTGGGGCGCATCCGCTGTTCAAATCGGTACCGCGTTTGCCGTGACCGAAGAAGGCGATGCCCACATCAACTTCAAGAAAACGCTGACCGGTGCGGAAACCGAACAAGTGGTTGAATTCATGTCTGTTGCTGGTTTGCCTGCTCGCGGCGTGCGCACCAAATTCCTCGACAGCTACATCAAACGTGAAGCCAAATTGCAAGCCAATGCCAAAAACGATCCGCGCCGTTGCACCCAAGGCCTGAACTGCCTGACCAGCTGCGGCTTGCGCGACGGTTTGGCCAAAGCCGGTCAATTCTGTATCGACATCCAACTTTCCGCAGCATTCCGCGGCGAAGTCGATAAAGGCCTGTTTTTCCGCGGCAAAGACCCACTGCCGTTTGGCAACGCCATCCGCACGGTTCAAGAAACCATTCATTATCTCTTGAACGGTTCCCTGCCCGTTGTCTCTGCCAAATAAACGCATCAATATTTAAAAGGCCGTCTGAAAAAACATTTAAACCCTGTTTTCAGACGGCCTTTTTGTCCCAATCCATCTAAAAAATGCTAAGATTGTTGCCTGAATTTATCCGGCTGAAACATCATGAACCCATTATTGAACCATCTCAAACCCTATCCTTTCGCCCGCCTGCGTGAAGCCATGCAAGGCATTGATGCACCCGAAGGCGTAACGCCCATTCATCTGCAAATCGGCGAGCCGAAACATCCGACGCCCAAAGTCATCACCGACGCGCTGACCGCCTCCCTGCACGAACTGGAAAAATATCCGCTGACCGCAGGCCTGTCCGAACTGCGCCAAGCCTGCGCCGAATGGGTTGCCCGCCGTTATGATGGTTTGAGCCTCAATCCCGACAATGAAATCCTACCGGTATTGGGCAGCCGGGAAGCTTTGTTCTCTTTTATCCAAACCGTTTTAAATCCGGCTTCAGACGGCCCCAAACCGGTCGTTATCAGCCCTAATCCTTTCTATCAAATTTACGAAGGCGCGACTATTTTGGGCGGCGGCGAAATCCATTTTGCCAACTGTCCTGCGCCCAGCTTCAATCCCGATTGGAGCAGCCTGCCCGAAGACGTATGGCAACGCACCAAAGTCCTGATCGTCTGCTCGCCAAACAACCCGAGCGGCAGCGTCCTGCAATTAGAAGACTGGAAAGAAATTTTTGATTTGCAAGACAAATACGGCTTTGTTATTGCCTCTGACGAATGCTATTCCGAAATCTATTTTGACGGCAACAAACCAATCGGCGGCCTGCAGGCTGCGGCGCAATTAGGACGCGGCACACGCAACATTATTATGTTTACCAGCCTGTCCAAACGCTCCAATGTCCCCGGTTTGCGTTCCGGCTTTGTCGCAGGTGATGCCGAGTTGCTCAAAAACTTCCTGCTCTACCGCACCTACCACGGCAGCGCGATGAGCATTCCCGTCCAACGCGCCAGTATTGCCGCTTGGAACGATGAAGAACACGTCATTGACAACCGCCGCCTCTACCAAGAAAAATTCGACCGCGTTATCCCTATTTTGCAACAGGCATTCGATGTCAAACTGCCTGACGCGTCGTTCTACATTTGGCTGAAAGTTCCCGATGGCGACGACTTGGCATTTACGCGCAACCTGTGGCAAAAAGCCGCTATCCAAGTGTTGCCCGGCCGCTTCCTCGCCCGCAATACCAAACAAGGCAATCCGGGCGAAGGCTACGTCCGCATCGCTCTGGTTGCCGATGTGGAAAGCTGCGTCAAAGCGGCTGAAACCATGGTTGCTTTATACCGCCGATAAAACAAAGGCCGTCTGAAATTTCAGACGGCCTTTTTAAATCAACCAAGTTATATCACGAAATCCAACAGATAAAAATCTTCTTTACCTACGCCGCACTCAGGGCATTTCCAGTCGTCGGGAATATCCTCAAACTTGGTTCCGGCAGGCAGGCCGTGCTCTGGATCGCCGAGGTCTTCGTCGTAAATCCAGCCGCAAGGGCCGCACATATATTGAGCCATTGTGTGTTCCTTCTATTTTAAAAGGCCGTCTGAAACCGTATTTTCAGACGGCCTTTCGTGTGTTTTATTGTTGATATTTTGAATTTATTGCGCTGCTTCCAAAGCGGCGATTTCTTTACGCAGGTGTTTGATGGCCGGTGTTACGATGGCGACGAACATGGCCTCGCGGACGCGGCGTTGCGCCGGACTGCGCATCAGATAACCTTTCGCGCCTGCATGCAATGCGGCAGATTGAGTGGCGCTCAGTGCCAATACAGCAGCGGCTTCACGTAGTTTCAAAGTTGCCAGCGTATCAGGTTTATTGTTCCATGCATTATCGGCAAGGCGTTCGGTTTTCGCCCATACGCCGTCCAACGCGGCTTTCAAATCATCGTAGCTGTGGTTGAGGTAAGCGTTCACTTCAGCGTTCACTACATTGGCCATGCGGATAATGCCGAGCGCACCGTCAATCACACCGGCGCCGATACCCATTTGCAGCAAGATGAAACCGGCTTTAATGGTCGGGATATAAGACTGGAACTGCTCAGGCGAAGCAATCACATCTTCATCGGGAATAAACACATCTTTAAAATTCAGGCTGTAAGTGCGCGTGCCTTCCAAACCGCAGAATTCAGGGCAATCTTGCAGGGTCACGCCTTCCCACTGGCCGCCGGTAATAAACATCACATAGCTGTCGCCGACTTGGGCGGTATTCGCCCAAATATGGTCTTCGCCGATATTGGATACCCAAGGCAAAGAGCCGTTGACTTTGTAGCCGCCCTCGACGCGCTCGGCTTGCAGGTTGTGTTTTTCAATGCCGGCAAGGTGTTTGACGGTATTGGACATGCCCGTACCGGCCAAAACTTTACCCTGCAGAATATTGGCAAGATATTTGTCTTTAACCGCTTGATTGGGCGATTGGTGCAGATACCATGCGCAAGCCGCCTGACACCATGCGCTGAACGAAGTGGCGCCGCATTCTTTACCGATTTCGCGCAATACGGCGATTTGCGTTGCCAAACCCAAACCGTTGCCGCCTTCTTCAACCGTACCGGTCGCGGCAAAACCGCCGATTTTGCCCAATTCCAGCATAAATTCTTTCGGGTACAGGCCTTTGCGGTCGATGTCGTCCACCAATGGTTTCAGCTTGCTTTTAACGAGTGCGGCAACATTGTTCAGTAAAGCTTCGCGTGTCATGATTTTTTCCTCTGAATAAGGTTTGAAGCGTAGATGGTTCTACTCATGAATTATTCTTAGCAACAAGGATATCCTTGCTTTTTACTAAAAGGCCGTCTGAATTTTCAGACGGCCTTTGATGAAATTAGGCAAATGCCTGCAATTCAGGGTTGATTTCAGTTTTGGCAAGGTTGTTGACGTAGTTGCACAAGGTTGCCAAAGCAACACCCATGACGACTTCAACGGCTTGCTGTTGGTTGTAGCCTGCATCGAAGAAAGCTTTCAGCTCGTCGTCGGATACCGCGCCTTTTTTCGCCATAACGGCTTGGGTGAATGTCGCCAAAGCACCCAGTTTGGCATCGTCAAACTCGCCTGCAGCCAATGCGCGTGCGGCTTTGATGGATTGTTCGGACAGCAGTTTTTTCAGGGTAGCCAGTTTGGTGTGGCCGGCAACGCAGAAACCGCATTCGTTGGTACGGGCGGCAATGATTTGGACAACTTCAACTTCGCCGTCAGTCAGGCTGTTGGCCGCATTCAGCTTGCCAACTTCTTGATAAAACGCCAAAGCTTCAGGCGCATTGGCCAAAACGCCGATCAGGTTAGGAATAAAGCCGTTGTTTTTCAATACGGCTTCAATGCGTGGTTTAGCAGCTTCAGGAGCGGTTTCGACTGTGTGTATGGTTAAACGTGACATCTTTATGACCTTTTTTGTAATAAAACGAAGTGGGCATGATAAGCTATCCGCCTCCATCAGAAAAAGACTTATTGGTTATTTACCGTGAACCAAAAGTTATAAGGCCGTCTGAACGGATTCAGACGGCCTTATCAAATGATTCAACTCATTATTTCATAAAGTTTTTCAGCAGCATAGAAGCGATGTCGTCCAAGCCGAAACCATCCGCATCTTAAGCCGTGCCGTTAGGCGTGGCTTTATCGACCAAGTCAGGCAATACTTTTGCCAACAAATCGCCTGCTTGACCGGCATCCACGCCGAATTTTTGCGCGATTTGGTTTACCGTATCGCTGCCCAAAGCATTTTGCAGGTCGCTACCGGACACAGGCAGGTTGCTGGATTGGTTGGAAACCCAGCTGCTCAGGGTATCGCCCAAACCGCCTTGTTGCAGTTGGTTGATCAGGTTGCCCACGCCGCCTTGTTGTTTCACCAAATCCATCGCCATATCGGTCAGAGAACCTTGTGCGCCGTTTTCGCTGTTGCCACCCAACATTTGAGTAGCCGCATTCAAAAGATTCTCCATGAGTGCCATGACTTTTTCCTTGTATTTGTGTCTAAAAAAGAAAATGGAGTGTAGCAAAATTTGCACTGAAAAAAATCAGGCTTAACCAAACTAAACTTCTTTTATCCCAAAGCCGTAATAAAACAAAGGCCGTCTGAAACCCGGTTTCAGACGGCCTTTATAATGAATAATGCTATTCTTCGCGGCCATTGAAATACTCGGCCGCGCCACCTTCAAAAAACCCTTGCAAAATCGCCTGCGCCGCTACTTGGTCAAGTACGGATTTTTGTTTTCGGCCAAATACTTGAGCTTCAGCAAGCAGGCTTTCCGCGTATAGGGAAGACATCCTTTCATCCACCCAATAAACCGGCATATTAAAACGTCCGTGCAACCGGCGGCCAAACTTACGGCTCAAACGGGTCAGCTCATGCTCCATCCCGTCGGTATGCGTCGGCAGGCCGACCACAAAATACTTGGGTTGCCATTCTTTGACCAGCTTGGCAATGGCCTCAAATTTCTCATCATTGCTGTTGCCGGTTACCGTCGCCAGCGGATGAGTCATGCCCAACTCGGTATCGCCCTGCGCCACGCCGATACGCGCCTCGCCGAAGTCAAAGGCCAAAACCGTGCCTTTTGGTGCATCAGGCATGGCCGACTCCTGAAACCAAGGCATTCGGATTGACGCCCAATTTTTCAAAAGCGGCGGCATAACGGAGTTCGTAAGGCACATCAAACAGAATATGCTCGTCCGCAGGGACGGTCAGCCAAACATTTTCTGCCAGCTCGCGTTCCAACTGCCCTTTACTCCATTTTGAATAACCAATGCTGATCAAAGCCTTATCAACCGCACCTTCTTTAGACAAGTTTTCAATCACATCGCGCGAAGAAGTCAGCGCGACGTTATCGGTTACCACCATGCTGTTTTGCCAGCGGCCGATCGGCGTATGCACGACATAGCCGCGCTCAATCTGAACCGGCCCGCCCATCATCACGTTTTCATGTTGCAGGCGCAACGGGATATTGCGATCTGCGGCGGCGAAAATCATGTCCATGGTAATCGGCGAAGGTTTGTTGATGATGATGCCCAGCGCACCTTCTTCATCGTGTTCGCACACATAAATGACCGTATCCGTAAAAAACGGATCGTCCATATGAGGCATGGCAATCAGGAAATGGTTGGCTAAATTCATATTCTTTTAATCTATAAGCTGATTTTATTATTTTTGTCCGTCGGCAACCGGCGCGTCCACCACGCACGCACCGTAAACCGCACCGCCTGCCGGTACCGGCGTATCGGTTTTCGCATGGGCAAAACACGATACCGCGCTCAAAGAGTTTTTCGGAGAGCCTTGAACGATTTTATCGCTGTACACCAAATAAGCGAAAGACTTACGTTTCGGGTCGTAATAGCGGATAATCTGCTGGCTCTTAAATGCTATGCTGGCGCTGCGTTTGAACACTTGCCGCGGTTTCAAAACCGCAGACTCGTTATAACGGATGACTTCCGCACTTTGCACGCAGGAAACCGATGCGTCGCTGGCATCCTCTTCCAAATTGACCGTTTCTTTCAAACCGCCTTTTTTCGCGTACGAAATATAACAGGCAACCCCCTGCACATCAGGATCGTCAAAACCTTCCACTTCAATACGGTCGTTTTTACCCAGCATATGAAACACCGTACTGGCGCGTCCGATTTTATCGGTATCGTTACCGCAAGCCGCCAAAACCATGGCACTCAACACTACTAATAAATATTTTTTCATAATATCCTGTCGATGCAGACTGTCAGTTTCCAGGCAGACTAAACCCTGTCCGCCCACTCTATCGTTACTATATAAGACCGTTCGTCCATATTGCAACCCGATATTATTTTCAGACGGCCTAACAGACAGTATAATCCGTCCTATTGTTCCTACTTTGATAGCAAGATCGAACCATGCGTTACAAACCCCTCATTCTCGCCCTGTTGCTCAGTTTCTCCCTGCCAACCTATGCTGCCAAAGACGCGCCGAAAGAAAAAGCGGCCACCGTCAAAAAGGCTGCGCCCGTGAAAAAAGAGAAAGAAGCCGCCAAGGCAGATGTCAAAAAAGAAACCTCAAAAAAACAAGCAGTAAAAGAAAAAGAGGAAGACAAAAAAGCGGTTAAAGCCAAAGCCTCCAAAGAGAAGGAAACCGCCGACAAAAACGAACGCGCTTCAGCCAAAAACAAAACGGCTAAATCCGCCGAAGCAGCTGCCGACAATAAAAAGGCCAACCGCAAAGCCGAAGAGCCTAAAGAAACGGCAAAAGACAAAAAAGCCGCAGCCGCAAAATCCGGCAAAGCCAAAGAACAAGACAAGAAACCTGTTGAAGATAAAAAAGACAGCAAAGCCAAAGAGCCTGCTAAAAAAGCGGCCGATGATAAAAAAGACGGCAAAAAAACCAAAGAACCCGTAACCGAAGACAAAAAGGCCGACGCTAAAGAAGCCAAAGAGCCTGCAAAAAAAGCTGTTGAAGACAAAAAAGACGCTAAAAAAGACATAAAAACCAAAGAGCAAAACAAAAAAGCCGAGCCTAAAGTTGAGCATAAAGCCACTTCTTCAGCCGACAACGAGTTCAAAGCAGCCGTAACTGCCGCCGCCAACGATATGGAAACCAAAAAATCCCTTGCCAAACGCAACGACGGTTTCATTATTCATGTCAATGCCACGCTCAAACAGCTGCAACAAACACGCAACAACCTCTCCGGCATCAACCGCAAACAACGCGACGCATGGGAAAAATTCCAAAAGCTCAATGCCGATGCCAACCAGTTGAAAGCCGAAGTTTCCAACACGCGCGCCCAAATTTCGCGCTTTGTGTCCGGCAACTATAAAAACAGCCAGCCCAACGCGGTCGCCCTCTTCCTGAAAAACGCCGATGCCGGTCAAAAGACCCGCTTCCTGCGTTACACGCGTTATATTAACAACGCCAACGACCAAGTCATGAGAGACTTGGAAAAACAACAGAAAGAGCTGGCAGCGCAAGAGCAAAAAATCAACAATGAATTGGCTTACCTGAAAAAACTGCAAGCCAATATTCAAGCTTCGTTGCGTCAACAAGGCGTAACCAATACTGCCGAACAAGCTGAAAGCCGCCGTCAAAACGCGCAAATGGCCAAAGAAGCGCAAAAGAAAATCAACCACAGAGAAAACGAGCAACGCCTCAACAATCTCTTGAAAGATTTGGAAAAACGCAAAGCCGAGCAACGCAAAGCCGAGGCTGAAGCGCGTAAAAAAGCCGCCGAAGCCCGCTTGGCCGCTGCCGAAAAAGCCCGCAAAGAGCAGGCTGCCGCCCAACAAAAAGCCGAAGCCGAACGCGCCGCCATGTCCACGCTGACTGACGAAGACATGAAACTGCAAGCCCCGAACACCCAAGGCTTTACCGTCAGCAACGCCAACAGCTTCAGCCGTATGCAAGGCCGTCTGAAAAAACCGGTCAGCGGCACACTGGCAGGCCTGTTCGGTCAAGACCGTGGCGATGGTGAAGTTTGGAAAGGCGTGTTCTACAATACCGTTCCTGCTCCGGTCAGCAGCATTGCTTCCGGTACAGTCACTTTTGCCGGCGAACTTGAAGGCTACGGCAAAGTAGTCGTCCTCGACCACGGCGACGGCTATGTCAGCATTTACTCCGGCCTGAACGAAATCGACACCGCCCAAAACTACGCCGTCAATGCCGGCAGCAAGATTGGCACCAGCGGTACTTTGCCGTCGGGCGAAACCGGCCTTTACCTTGAAGTCCGCTACAACGGACAAGTCATGAATCCGCTTTCATGGATTAACTGATGTTTCAGACGGCCTGAGTGGGCTTTCCCCTTCAGGCCGCCTGAATTTTCATCATAAACTACAATAAAACACGATTTTCACGCCTGTTCAGCACATTAAACAACAAACTTTTACCTTAAACTTATTGTTCCAAGCGTTTAAATCACATAAAGTCAACGGGTTGAGAGAAAACAAAAACCACTTTGCTTACCGTACACAAAAAGAAAGTCAAACGAATGTCAACAAAATCCACTTTGAAAAAAGTTGCAATCTACACTCTCGGCGCATTTAGCGGCATCGCCCTCAGTCTGAGTGTACAAAGTTTTGCCGCCGAAAAAGACAAAAAAGACAACGAGGCCCTGCCCGTGCAAACCATCCGCACCATGGCAGAAGTGTACGGCCAAATCAAAGCCAACTATTACCAAGACAAACCAGACGCCGAGCTCTTTGAAGGTGCAATGAAAGGCATGGTGTCCGACCTCGATCCGCATTCCGAGTATATGGACAAAAAAGGCTATGCCGAAATGAAAGAGTCCACCAGCGGCGAATTCGGCGGCTTGGGCATGGAAATCGGACAAGAAGATGGCTTTGTCAAAGTCGTTGCCCCGATTGAAGACACTCCGGCAGAACGCGCCGGCGTGAAAAGTGGCGACTTCATCGTCAAAATCGACAATACCTCTACACGCGGCCTGACCGTCAGCGAAGCCGTCAAAAAAATGCGCGGCAAACCGGGTACCAAAATCACCCTGACCCTTTCACGCAAAAATGCCGACAAACCCATCGTCGTCAACCTGACCCGCGCCATCATCAAAGTCAAAAGCGTACGCCATCACCTGCTTGAAAAAGACTACGGCTACATCCGCGTCTCCCAATTCCAAGAACGCACCGTTGCCGCGCTGAATGAAGCCGCACAAGCTCTTGTCAAAGAAAACAAAGGTCCGCTCAAAGGCATCATCCTCGACTTGCGCGACGACCCGGGCGGCCTGCTCAATGGCGCAGTCGGCGTATCCGCAGCCTTCTTACAACCTGACGTCACCGTTGTCAGCACTAAAGGCCGCAACAAAAAAGAAGGCATGGTTCTCAAAGCAACTGCCGAAGACTATATCACCACCAGCGGCAAAGACCCGTTGGCCGGATTGCCTGCCGAGCTGAAAACCATTCCTATGACCGTCCTGATTAACGCAGGCTCTGCCTCCGCTTCCGAAATCGTTGCCGGCGCATTGCAAGACCACAAACGCGCCGTCGTCGTCGGCACACAAAGTTTCGGCAAAGGCTCAGTACAAACCCTGATTCCGCTTTCCGGCGGCAGCGCAGTCAAACTGACCACCGCCCTTTACTACACGCCAAACGACCGCTCGATTCAAGCGCAAGGCATTGTTCCTGACGTTGAAGTCAAAGACAAAGACCGCGCCTTTGAAAGCCGCGAAGCCGATTTGGTCGGCCATATCGGCAATCCGTTGGGCGGCCAAGACGTCAACAGCAGTACTGAAACGCCTGCCGACGCCGAAACCAAAGCCGATAAAGACAAGTCCAAAAAAGACAAAGACGAAGACATCTCCAGCCGCCGCATTCCAAATCCGGCCAAAGACGATCAACTCCGTAAAGCCCTGGACTTGGTGAAAAACCCAGCCGAATGGCAAAAATCTTTAGGTTTGGCAGCGAAAAAACCTGCGCCGAAAAAAGATGCGGACAAAGACAGTAAAAAATAAACCTGTTATCTCTCAATAAAAAAGGTCGTCTGAAAACGATATGATTGTTTTCAGACGACCTTTTCACACATCAAATATTCCACAGGGAAAACATCATGGCAAAAGCCCCCAAAACCATCTACCAATGTTCCGAATGCGGCGGCACTTCCCCGAAATGGCAAGGCAAATGCCCGCATTGCGGCGAGTGGAACACGCTTCAGGAAAGCCTTGCCGCGCCCGAGCCTAAAAACGCCCGTTTCCAATCTTGGGCGGCGGACACTTCGACCGTCCAATCACTCTCCGCCGTTACTGCCACAGAAGTGCCTCGCAATCCGACCGGCATGAGCGAGCTTGACCGCGTATTGGGCGGCGGTTTAGTAGACGGTGCGGTCATCCTGCTTGGCGGCGACCCCGGCATCGGCAAATCCACACTGCTGTTGCAAACCATCGCCAAAATGGCGCAAAGCCGCAAAGTGCTGTACGTTTCCGGCGAGGAATCCGCTCAACAAGTCGCCCTGCGCGCGCAACGTTTGGAACTGCCCACCGAAGGCGTGAACCTGCTTGCCGAAATCCGTATGGAAGCGATTCAGACGGCCTTAAAACAGCATCAGCCCGAAGTCGTGGTCATCGACTCCATCCAAACCATGTATTCCGACCAAATCACTTCCGCCCCTGGCTCAGTATCACAGGTGCGCGAATGTGCCGCCCAACTGACGCGTATGGCGAAACAGATGGGCATCGCCATGATACTGGTCGGACACGTTACCAAAGACGGGGCGATTGCCGGCCCGCGCGTGCTGGAGCATATGGTCGATACCGTACTGTATTTCGAGGGCGACCAGCATTCCAACTACCGCATGATACGCGCCATCAAAAACCGCTTCGGCGCGGCAAACGAACTGGGCGTGTTCGCCATGACCGAAAACGGTTTGAAAGGCGTGTCCAACCCGTCCGCCATCTTCCTCGCCAGCTACCGCGACGACACGCCCGGTTCGTGTGTTTTGGTCACGCAGGAAGGCAGCCGCCCGCTTTTAGTCGAAATTCAGGCATTGGTCGATGACGCACACGGCTTCACCCCCAAACGCCTCACCGTCGGTCTCGAACAAAACCGCCTCGCCATGCTGCTCGCCGTCCTCAACCGCCACGGCGGTATCGCCTGCTTCGACCAAGACGTGTTCCTCAACGCCGTCGGCGGCGTCAAAATCGGCGAACCCGCCGCCGACCTCGCCGTCATCCTTGCCATGCTCTCCAGCTTCCGCAACCGCCCCATGCCTGAAAAAACCGTGGTTTTCGGCGAAATCGGCTTAAGTGGCGAAGTCCGTCCTGTTGCACGCGGACAAGAGCGGCTCAAAGAAGCGGAAAAACTCGGCTTCAAACGCGCCATCGTTCCCAAAGCCAATATGCCGCGCAATGCCAAAGAATTTCCAAACCTGAAAATATACGGCGTCAGCAGTTTGCAGGAAGCGATTGATGTTTGTCGTGATGGGGACTAAACCGTTTCGATAATCTAATTCAAAAAAACAATCAGCTAAGAGGCCGTCTGAAAACTTTCAGACGGCCTCTCTTTAAATTTAAATAATTCTGTTATATTATAACGAAATATTTTATTCTATCTTTTCTAAACATCGAAAATCGGAGAGAAATCATGAAAAAAACCGCTTTGCTTATCGCATCCGCCTTCCTATTCAGCACTGCCGCCCACGCCCATCGCGTTTGGGTTGAAACCGTCCACACACATGGCGGCGAATACCTTGAAGCCGAATTGGGCTATGGCGAATTCCCAGAGCTTGAGCCGATCGCCAAAGACCGCCTGCACATTTTCAGCAAACCCATGCAACTGGTGACTGAAAAAGGCAAAGAAAACATGATTCAAAAAGGCACATACAATTACCAATACCGCAGCAAATTGCCCGTTAAAGACGGCAGCTACTTGGTAACCGCCGAATACCAACCGACTTTCTGGTCAAAAAACAACGCAGGCTGGAAACAGGCAAGCATCAAAGAAATGCCTGATGCAAGCTATTGCGAGCAAACCCGTATGTTCGGTAAAAACATCGTCAATGTCGGTCATGAAAGCGCAGATACCGCCATCATCACCAAGCAAGTCGGCCAACATTTAGAAATCGTACCTTTGGACAACCCTGCCAACGTCCACGTCGGCGAACGCTTCAAAGTCCGCGTCCTCTTCAATGGCGAGCCGCTGCCTAACGCCACCGTTACCGCTACATTTGACGGCTTCGACACCAGCGACCGCAGCAAAACCCATAAAACCGAAGCCCAAGCCTTCTCTGATACTACCGATGACAAAGGCGAAGTCAGCATCATTCCCCTGCGCCAAGGTTTCTGGAAAGCCAGCGTAGAACACAAAGCTGATTTCCCCGATCAAAGCGTGTGCCAAAAACAGGCGAACTACACCACCATGACCTTCCAAATCGGTCATTCACACCATTGATTCTTCCATGACAAAAGGCCGTCTAAATATTTCAGACAGCCTTTATTCATTCTATTTAAGGACGATGCGGTGCAAACTGCCATTGTCCCAATTCCAAATTCAAATCAAACAGATTCAGACGGCCTATTGCCACACGGACCAAGCGCAAACATGGAAAGCCTGCTTTCGCCGTCATCCTTCGCACTTGACGGTTTTTCCCTTCCGAAATTTTGATTTCCACCCAAAAATCAGGCACGGATTTGCGCACGCGAATCGGCGGCACGCGCGGCCATAAAACATCCACTTCGCCCTCCTCCAATACCCTGACCTCTGCCGGACGGGTGACAAAATCGCCCAAATCTACGCCACGGCGCAATAAATCCAATTTAGCTTCATCTGGAGAACCCTCCACCTGCGCCCAATAAGTTTTGACCTGCTTAAATTTCGGGTCGGCAATCTGCGCCTGCAAACGGCCATTATTGGTCAGCAACAGCAAACCCTCGCTGTCCGTATCCAAACGTCCGGCCGGATAAAATCCCGGTTTCTCGACAAAATCCTTAAGGCACTGATGTTTTTCATGCGCAGAAAACTGGCAAATCACGCCATAAGGCTTGTTTAGAATAATCAAATCGTTCATTTCACACTTTCAGACGGCCTTGGATTTCAAGAAATTCCGGATAATAAAAAAGACACCGTATAAACGGTGTCTTTCATATTTGGCGGAGTAAGAGGGATTCGAACCCTCGATGCAGGTTGACCCCACATGCTTCCTTAGCAGGGAAGTGCCTTCAGCCTCTCAGCCATTACTCCTAAGGAAGACCGCAATATACGCTTTCTCCCTTCCTTCGTCAAGCATTACCGCCTCAAACTTTCTTAACACCATGAAATCATTTAAATAAAAATATAATATTTTTTTGCATAACCCTATTTTTATACTTCTTTCATATATGTTAAAATGATTCTGCTTTCTGTAAACTTTTTCTACGCCCATTATTACAAAGGAGTTCGTATGTTACGTTTTTCTGCTTTGGTTGCCGTATCCGCCCTGATGCTTGCCGCCTGCTCACAATCCGGCAATTCCCAACCATCTACTTCCTCCTCTCAAACTTCTACTGAAAAAACAACTGCAGCCGGTTCTGCCTGCCGCAGCATGGGTGAAGGCCATAAAGTCAATGGCAAAGGTCAAAACGATATCTATATGTGTAAAGTCGATGTGGCTTTGAACTCTGCCGAAGCCAAATCCGCTTTGGATCCTAGCATCCGCGTTCACTACGGCAGTACGTCCGGCGCGACTTTGACTTCCCGTCAAATCTCCAACTCAGTCGGCAAAACCCCTGATGAAACCTGCCAACGCGCATTCTTAAGCGCGGTTAAACGCTTCCAAAGCACTGCACTTCGTAAAAAAGCCAAATCCGTTCACCTGGTTAGCTACTTTGACAAAGTAACCAAAGGCGGTAACGAGTACGAATGCCACATCGCTACATTCAACAGCCGTGTGGTTTTGAAAGGCAGCTTCCACTAAGCAATGTCAAGAATGCCGGACTTCAATATGAAGTTTGGCATTTTTCTATTTTATGGATACGACACCCCTTCAATGCCTGTTGGCCGATCCGTCTTTTGCCGCCTGCTACGACCATGCGTCTCTAAACGCAGCCGACTCACAACGTTTGGCTACCACGCCGCAACTGGCGCAGCGTCAAGACTGGCAAGTCAGCCGCGCATTAAAACAGCAAACCGATTTAGCGACTGTATCGCTGAGCCACAGCCAAGGCTTTGCCGCTTTATTGTGCGCACCTCAGTCCTTAACAGCCGGTGTCGATATCGAATTTATCCGCCCGCGCGATTTCAAAGCGTTGTCGGCTTTGGTCTGCACGCAGGAAGAACAAAACTATTTAGAAACGGCAAACTGGCCGTCTGAAACGTTTTACCGATTGTGGTGTTTCAAGGAAGCATTGATTAAAGCGACGAATTTGGATTTTCCGTCAGACATGAAATCGGTCGGCTATGTTTTCGATTCAGGGCAACCCGTCAGTTTACGCGCTGGAAAGCAAACCGATTGGCACGGCACAAGCGCGATTTTGGCGGATACGATGGCACTTGCCTGCGTTTGGAAGGAAAAAGCCGTCACTCTGCAATGGCAGTTTTTCGGCTCGCTCAAGCCCAATGATTTAACCGACCGGCAAACTATCTAACAACTGACAAAATAATAATAATCTGATTTAATTTACTGCACTTTTACTTATTCCACACACCAACAGCAGCATTTGCAAAAGGCCGTCTGAACGATGAATCTTCGCCTCCTAAACCGCCTCTATACTGCCCTTATCCTGTTTCTTACTCTGTTTTTGGTTTATGCCTTTGCTTCACAAGCGCGTATCCAAACCGATTTGACCGCGTTATTGCCAAGCGAGCAGCAACCTGATGCCTTACTGACGGCCGCGGATAAAGCCGCAGAAGTGCAGCTCAATTCGCAAGTCATTTTGCTTGCAGGCAGTACCGATGCCGAAACCGCTTTTCAGACGGCCTCACAAATTGCCGACGCATGGCGCAAAAGCGGCATATTTGAACAAGTCGACAGCAGCATGACGCCGAATTTGGACAAAGTGCGAGCGGATATGCAGAAACTGAGTTTGGCAGTTTTGCCGCAAGACGAAATACGCCTGCTGTTTGAGCAACCGCAAGCCTATTTTCAAACGCGTGCAGAAGCTGCGGCCAATCCGTTTGCCGCCCCCTCGCCTTTGTCTTTAGAACAAGACTGGCTGGGCTTCGGACGCTTTGTTGCCGACAAAGCCAATCCGCAAAGCCGCTTGCAGTGGGACATGGACAACGGCATGCTCTTTGCCGAAGACAAAGGCAAAACTTGGGTATTTTTGCGCGGACGGCTCGCCGGCGGCGATCAATTTTCCGGCAACGATGCCCTCTTGCCGCTGATGGCGCAAAGCCGTCAAATCGCTTCGGAAAACGGCGCGGAAAGCTTAAGCGCAGGTGGCGCATTGTTCGCCGCCGTATCCAAAGCAGCCGCAGAAAAAGAAAGTCGGCTGATGAGCATGATCGGGCTTGGGCTGACCTTTGCGCTGCTGTTGTGGGTCTTCCGCAGCGGCCGCGTATTTTTGCTGTCCTTGCCGCTGGCGGCCGGTATGTTGACCGGATTGGCGGTTGCGCTATTAACCTTCGGCGAAGTGCATATCCTGACCATCGTCATCGGCACCAGCCTGGTGGGTATGTTGGTAGATTTTCCATTGCACTGGCTTGCTCCGTCGGTATTCGGGCCGTCTGAAAAGACCGTTTGGCAGGCTGAATCTGCAATGAAACATGTCTTGCCGAGTTTTGCCGTCAGCCTGACGATTACCGTCTTGGGCTACGCACTGCTGTGGTTCACTCCTTTACCTGTATTACGCCAAACTGCGGTATTTTCAGGCTTCGCTTTATTTGGCGCGTTTGGTGCCACCGTTTTATGGCTGCCGCCGCTGTTTCACCGCTACCGTGCCAAAACCGTGCCTTTTGCCGCATTAACTGAAAAGCTCTATTCCTTGTCAGGCCGTCTGAAAAACCGCCTGCACAAACGCGGCTGGTTAATCGTGGGCGGAGTTTTACTGGCAGTCGGACTGTGGCGCAGCGACTGGCGTGACGACATCCGTCAATGGGTCAATATGCCGACCGCGATGTTGACCGAAGTACAACAAATCGGCCAGTTGAGCGGCACGGATTTTGGCGGCAAATATTTGGTGGCCGAAGCACAAAGCGAAGATGCCCTGTTGAAAAAAACCGCCGAACTCAGCCGCTCCCTGCAGCCCTTAATCGCGCAAGGCAAACTGTCCGGCATCCAATCGCCCGACCAATTCATCCTGCCGACAACGGAACAACAAAAACTGCAAAACCGTCTGCGCGAATTGACTAAGTTGCCTGATAGCTGGAAACCACTTACAGAAATCGGTATTCCGCGCAAAACCGTGCGCGATGCCCTGCTTCAAGCTGCCGATACACAACCATTGTCGCTTTCAGACGGCCTGAATACCGATTTGGCAGAAGCTTGGCGTTCCTTGTATTTGGGCGAAGTGGAACCAGGCCGTTTTGCTGCCGTCGTGCGTTTGAACGGCATGACCGATGAAGCCGCCGTACGCGCCGTGGCGCAACACGTCTCCGGCGTACATTGGGCAGACAAACGCGCCCACTTAAACGAACTTTTCCACCACACGCGCAATCAGGCCGCATGGTTGAAACTGGCTTCCTATGCGTTGGCATGGCTGCTCTTGTGGAAAATGTTTGGTTTCAAACACGGCAGCAAAATCCTTGTCGTACCGCTGGCTGCGGCCATTTGCACCGTTGCCGTACTCGGTTTGGCAGGCATTCCCGTCAGCCTGTTTGCTATGTTCGGCCTGCTTTTAGTATCCGCCATCGGCGTGGACTATGCCGTCTATGCTGCCACCGCACACCACAGCGCCCCGGCAAAATTAGGCGGCATGCTGCTTGCCGCCGCGACGACAGCCATTTCCTTTGCCCTGCTCGCCATCAGCAGCACACCTGCCGTTGCCGCGTTCGGCATGACGGTTACCATCGGCGTGGTATTCAATATTTGGCTGGCAGGCACATTGTTGAAAAATTAGACAAAAGATGCAGACGATTGAAGTTGAAACGATATTTTGTTTCAACTTCAATCGCCAAATTGCAAAAGGCCGTCTGAAAAATTTCAGGCGACGGATTAAACATTATTTATCATTAAAATCAAAGGCATTTTCAAATGTCCGTAGAATTTGACGTTGCCGTTATCGGCGCAGGCCCTTCAGGTTCGGTTGCTTCTGCTTTGCTGAACAAACAAGGCTTTAAAGTTTGCGTATTGGAAAAACAACATTTCCCGCGCTTTGTCATCGGCGAAAGCCTGTTGCCGCATTGTATGGAAATGTTGGAAGAAGCCGGTTTTGCCGACGCAGTGCATGCCGAGCCCAGCTTTCAATTTAAAGACGGCGCTGCGTTTTCATGGGGCAGCCGTTACACAGATTTCAACTTTACTGAAAAATTTTCAGACGGCCCCGGCACCATTTATCAAGTACGCCGCGGCATCTTCGACAAAATCCTGATTGATGAAGCGGCAAAACAAGGCGTTGATGTCCGCTTCGGACACGGCGTAACCGCGTTTGACAACAGCGGCGATGTGGCACGTTTGAGCGTTTCGACCGATACAGGCGAAAACTATGAACTGACTGCCAAATTTGTTTTGGATGCCAGTGGTTACGGTCGCGTTCTGCCCCGCCTCTTGGACTTGGAAAGCCCTTCCGAGCTGCCTCCGCGCCAAGCCCACTTCACGCATATCGACGACAACATCACCAGCCCGAAATTCGACCGCAACAAAATCCTGATCAACACGCATCCTGAACATCGCGACGTATGGATTTGGCTGATTCCTTTCGGCGACAACCGCTGCTCCATTGGCGTTGTCGGCACGCCCGACAAACTGGCCGGCGAATCAGAAGCCGTGTTGAAAAAATTTGTGTACGAATGCCCGATGCTGGCGGAAATTTTGGATAAAGCCGTTTGGGAAAACGACTTCCCGTTCCGCTCTATCCAAGGCTACTCTGCCAACGTGAAAACCTTATACGGCAAACACTTCGCTCTTTTAGGTAACGCCGCCGAATTCCTCGACCCCGTCTTCTCCTCCGGTGTAACCATTGCCCTGCACTCTGCCAAACTGGCTGCCGATTTACTGGGCAAACAGCTCAAAGGCGAAGCCGCAGATTGGCAAACCGAATTTGCCGACCAACTGATGATCGGCGTGAACGCATTCCGCACTTATGTAACCGGCTGGTACGATTTCCGCTTCCAAAACGCCATCTATGCGCCCAACCGCAGCCCTGAAATCAGCCGCATGATTTCATCTATTCTGGCAGGCTACGCTTGGGATACGGACAATCCATTCGTGGAAAAATCCGAGCAACGCTTGTCCACACTTGCCGCATTGGTGGGCGATTTGAAGGTAGAATAAGGACGAATGCCTTTCAGACGGCCAAACCCGAAAACAGAACAGGCCGTCTGAAACTTTATCCACACCATTAAATATTTTGACCGATAGATAAAACCTTATGCGATTTATCCCTTTGCTTGCCGCACTGCTGCTTTCCGCATGCACGACCTCGCTCCCCCATCCGCAAACGCTGCCGCCGCTTTCCAAAGAAGGCCAATGGTTTAAACTCGAGCAGACCAATGCGGCGGGGCAGACCGTTCAAACCAATCTCTTGGCAGTCGAGCCTCATTCAGACGGCATCCGCTTTGTCCAAACCGATGCACTGGGTGCGCCGGTATCGCGTCAATCGGTCAGCACCAAAGGCTGGAAAAACGACGGTTTTGTGATGCCCAATGCCGCTTCGCGCCGACTATTTGCCGCCCTGTTGCCGCTTTTGGCCGCCGAACACGCCGCCACGCTTTACCCTGAAGCCCGTCAACAAAATGCCACTAATCAAGGCTTCTGCCCTGATGGCAAAGGTGCGGTATTCAGCTATCGCGAGCGTGATTTGTGGTGTGTCGCCCATCATTCCGAACAATTCCTTATCGGCTTCCCCGACCAAACTTTCTGGACGGTCAGCCCGATTGCAGAAGACTAATCCATGAATACTCCTGTTTATCTTAGCCGTCCGGCACTGACCAGCGCATTGGGCAGCGGCTTGCAAATTCATGCCGATGCCTTACTCACGCCGTCTGAAAACACGCCCCTGACTTTTTCAGACCAATGGGTAAAAAGTAAAACGCATGCTTTCGGTGCAATCAAAGAAACCCTGATGCCTCTGCCCGACAGCATTCCCGAAGCACATCGCAGCCGCAACAACCAGCTTATCCTGCACACGCTTTCGCAAATAGACGGACTGATTCAGACGGCCATTGCCCGTTACGGCAAAGAAAGGGTTGCTGTCGTTACCGGTACGTCCACCAGTGGCGCAGACGAAAATATCCCTTTGTTCCAACACGTTGTCCAAGGTGGTGAGTGGACGGATGTTCCGTTCAAACAACTGCAACACGCCATGGCTTCTCCCTCCGAATTTATCGCCCAAGTTTACGGTTTGGACGGCTTGCGCTATACCGTCTCCACCGCCTGCACTTCCGGCGCACGCGCCATCATCAGCGCAGCTCGACTGCTTCGTGCCGGATTGTGTGATGCCGTGATTTGCGGCGGCGCGGATACGCTTTCGGCGCTGACGATTAATGGTTTTGCCTCTTTGGAAGTGCTTTCAGACGGCATCGCCAAGCCCTTTTCTGCCAACCGCAACGGCATCAATATCGGCGAAGCGGCCGCATTTTTCGTGATGACGCGCGATGCCGATTTTGACGGCGAAATGCAATTGCTCGGCTATGGTGCAAGCAGCGATGCCTACCATATGTCTTCGCCCCGCCCCGACGGTTTGGGTGCAGCACAATCTTTTCAGGCCGCTTTGGATAAAGCCGGTTTGAAAGCGGAAAACATCGGCTGGATCAATCTGCACGGTACCGGCACGCAACACAACGACAGCATGGAAAGCCGAGCCGTTGCCGAAGTATTTGGCAGCCACACCCTTTGCACCTCAACCAAGCCGTCCACCGGCCATACCTTGGGAGCAGCCGGTGCGATTGAAGCCGCGTTTGCCTGGTTGATGGCCAACTGCCAATACAATCCGGAAGGCAAACTACCACCGCAACAATGGGACAACGTACCCGATTCCGAGCTACCAAACATCGCTTTGACCGACGAAAACAGCCGCTGGCCGTCTGAAAAACGCATTGCCGCCAGCTCGTCATTTGCCTTCGGCGGCAGCAATGCCGTTTTGATTATCGGATAAGTCCTTAATATTCAGGTCGTCTTTTCAGACGGCCTTTTTCTTTTCCGCAACTTAAAAAACAATAACATCAAAACAACAACCAAATCCGCCGAAATATGCCATAATAGGCTTAGCACGTTTCATCTCGCGATGTGCCCGAAAAGAAAAACTTAACCTACATAGAGAATAATCCCATGACTAAATCCACCATTATCTATACCTACACCGACGAAGCTCCTGCATTGGCCACCCAATCCCTGTTGCCGATTGTGCAGGCGTTTACCCGCCATGCCGGTATCGAAGTCAAAACCAGCGACATCTCTCTCTCCGGCCGCATTTTAGCGGCATTCCCCGAGCATTTGACCGAAGCGCAGCGCGTACCCGACGCGCTTGCCGAGTTGGGCGAACTGGTGAAGCAGCCCGACGCCAACGTGATCAAACTGCCGAACATCAGCGCATCCGTACCGCAACTGACCGCCGCGATTAAAGAATTGCAGGCAAAAGGCTTTGTCGTCCCCGACTATCCCGCCGACCCGCAAACCGATGAAGAAAAAGCCGTACGCGAACGCTACGACCGCATCAAAGGCAGCGCGGTAAACCCTGTCCTGCGTGAAGGCAACTCCGACCGCCGCGCGCCTAAGGCAGTGAAAAACTTTGCGAAAAAACATCCGCACAGCATGGGCGCATGGACCAAAGACTCCAAAACCCACGTTGCCACCATGCAAAGCGGCGACTTTTTCCATAACGAACAATCCGTTACCGTACCTGAAGCAACTTCCGTATCCATTGTGTTCACCGACAAACAAGGCAACAAAAAAGAGCTGCGCGAGCCTGTTGCCCTGAAAGCCGGCGAAATCATTGACGCAACCGTGATGAGCAAAAAAGCCCTGCTCGCCTTCCTTGCCGAACAAGTGAAAGACGCGAAAGCAAAAGGCGTGTTGTTCTCGCTGCACATGAAAGCCACCATGATGAAAGTGTCCGACCCGATTATCTTCGGACACGCAGTCAAAGTGTTCTTCGCACCCGTCTTTGAAAAATTCGGCGACAAACTGGCTGCCGCCGGTGTCAACGTCAACAATGGCTTCGGCAACCTGCTGGCCAATCTGGACAAACTGGATGCGGACACCCGCGCCGCCGTCGAAGCCGAAATCGCCGCCGTTTATGCCGCCAACCCTGATTTGGCGATGGTCGATTCCGACAAAGGCATCACCAACCTGCACGTCCCCAGCGACGTCATCGTCGATGCTTCCATGCCCGCGATGATCCGCAACTCCGGCCGCATGTGGGACAAAGACGGCAAAGCGCAAGACACCAAAGCCGTGATTCCCGACAGCAGCTACGCCGGCGTTTACCAAGCAACCATCGACTTCTGCCGCGAACACGGCGCGTTTGATCCGACAACCATGGGTACCGTTCCTAACGTCGGCCTGATGGCGCAAGCAGCCGAAGAATACGGTTCACACAACAAAACTTTTGAAATCGAAGCCGACGGCCAAGTTCAAGTCATTGATGCAGCAGGTAATGTCCTGATGCAACACGACGTTGAAGCCGGCGATATCTGGCGTATGTGCCAAACCAAAGACGCTCCGGTTAAAGACTGGGTACAACTCGCCGTCAACCGCGCCCGTCTGAGCAACACACCCGCCGTGTTCTGGCTTGACGAAAACCGTCCGCACGATAAAAGCCTGCTCGCCAAAGTCAAAGCCTACCTTGCCGAACTGGATACCAACGGTCTCGACATCCGCGTCCTCGCTCCTGAAGAAGCCGCTAAATTCAGCTTGGGTCGTTTGAAAAACGGCGAAGACACTATTTCCGTAACCGGCAACGTCCTGCGCGATTATCTGACCGACCTGTTCCCGATTTTGGAACTCGGCACCAGCGCGAAAATGCTGTCCATCGTTCCATTGATGAACAGCGGCGGTATGTTTGAAACCGGCGCGGGCGGCTCCGCACCGAAACACGTCCAACAGTTCCTCGAAGAAAACCACTTGCGTTGGGACTCTTTGGGCGAATTCCTCGCGCTTGCCGTATCGTTTGAACATCTGGCGCAAAAAACCGGCAACGCCAAAGCCCAAGTCCTCGCTGACACGCTGGATGCCGCCACCGAAAAACTGCTGTTGAACGACAAATCGCCCAAACGTAAAGCGGGCGAACTCGACAACCGCGGCAGCCATTTCTACCTCACCCTCTACTGGGCGCAAGAATTGGCAGCACAAGACAAAGATGCCGAACTGAAAGCCGCATTTGCTCCATTGGCAGCCGCTTTGACTGCCGACGAAGCCAAAATCGTTGAAGAACTCTCTGCCGTACAAGGCAAAGCGGTCGACATCGGCGGCTACTACGCAGCCAATCCTGAAAAAGCTGCGCAAGCGATGCGTCCAAGCGCAACCTTTAATCAGGCCTTGTCAGCCTTATAATTAAAGCAATAAAAGGCCGTCTGAACTTTCAGACGGCCTCAAACCTTATGGAAACACAATGAAAAAAACCATTCTTTCTCTTACTCTCCTCATCAGCGCTCCGGCTTTGTGGGCATTTTCCCCTGCCGAATTGGCACAAACCCTGCAAAAACCGCAAAACGTGCAAGGCAATTTTGTCCAACAACGCCAGCTAAAATCCCTCAGCAAACCCATGACCACCAGCGGCAGCTTTACCCTTGTCCCACAAAAAGGCCTGCTCTGGAAAATGCAAAAACCATTTGAAACCACTCTGCGCGTGCGTTCAGACGGCATCATGCAATGGAACGGCAACCAATGGGTCAACCCAAACGCCAGCAAGCTCAACGGCCAAAGCCGCCAAATCAAACTCTTCCTCGACCTTTTGGGCGGCAATACCCAAGGCTTGGAAAAACAATTTGATTTGAAATTAAACGGCAACGAGAAAAAATGGACGTTGACCCTGACTCCGAAAACCGCCATTACCCGCCAAATCTTCAACCGTATCGAAATCAACGGCGATACTCTGGTACGAAAAATCGAATTGGACGAAAAGCAAGGCGACAAAACCATCATGCAGTTCAACCAAATCCAAACCGATAAAACCTTGGACAGCTTCAGCCGTACCGCCCTCTAAATTGTCTATTCCAACAAAAGGCCGTCTGAAAATAGATTTCAGACGGCCTTTTATATTAATCGGCTGAAGGCTGCTGCCCTTTTCTTTCCGCCTTTCTGGCTTCGCGAATGGCTTTAAGTTCAGCCTCTTTCTGTCTGGCTTTTTTCAGCCAAGTTTCCCATTGGTTTGGTGTTTCCAGCGTGATTCTGCCGATTTTGCCTTCGCGGAAATCAGTCAGGATATTTTCAGCGGCCTTTTGATAGTTGACCCGTCCGCCGCTCAAAACCGCACCGCGTTTTTTGGCAATCCACTCCAACCAAGAAGTATCGTCCCAATGGCTGCTTGGATCTTTGTCGGCTTGATAGCGCTCTTGCAACAGAGCCAGATAATGGCGGCGGAGGTAATCCAAAAGCTCAAGCGCCACTTCTTCTTCATCCAGCGCGTTACGCCCGACTGCACCGCCGGCCGCAAGGTTGTAGCCGCCTTCTTCGACGATAATTTTTGGCCACAACATACCGGGGGTATCGTAAAGCCAGAAATCGTCGGCAAGAAAAAGGCGCTGTTCGGCTTTGGTAATACCGGGTTCATTACCGGTTTTGGCAGATTTTTTGCCGATCATGCCGTTAATCAAGGTGGATTTGCCGACGTTGGGGATACCGCAAATCAGGACACGCAGCGGCTTCTCGATACCTTGACGATGCGGAATCATGGCACGGCAGGCTTGGGTAATTTTGCCATGTGCGCCGGTTTCGGAAGAATCAAGCGCAATGGCGCGGGTATCTTGGCGGCTGTTGTAGTGTTCGAGCCAAACTTTGGTGCGCTCGGGATCGGCAAGGTCTTGTTTATTTAAAATTTTAAGTTTGGGCTTGCCTTTGGACAACTGGGCAAGCAAGGGGTTTTCGCTGGAAGCAGGCATACGCGCGTCCAACATCTCAATCACCATATCAACGCTTTTAATGCGTTCGGCAATGGCTTTTTTTGCCTTGTTCATGTGGCCGGGAAACCATTGGATAGCCATGTCTTTTTATTCTTTCTATTCGTATCTGAGGCCGTCTGAAAAATCATTGTTTTTCAGACGGCCTCAGTATTTGGATAATCGGTCAATCAGGATTTAGAGGTTGCCATGCTCGTAGCTGTAATAACCTGCTTCATCCATACATTGCTCAAACGTTTTGGATGTATCGCCACGTTTGGTTCCATTTTGAACTTGTGATTTGCAGGTATTGATTTGGCGGGAAACTTCAGCTTCGCTCGCGCCGGTACGGTGCCAACGGTAAGCAGTGACAGGCTCTGTTGCACAGGCGGTCAAGATAAGCAGGGATAATGCGGTCAGACTGATTTTTTTCATGGTTTCTTCCTTTGAGGCCGTCTGAAACGGCAAGTTAGCGTCCTGCCAAGCTTTGTGCCTGACGATGGCGGACAAGGAGTTCGTAACGGCCTTTAAGGCGCTCGGCCAGTTTTTCCACAACATAAACGGAACGATGCTGACCGCCGGTACAACCGATGGCAATCGTTACATAACTGCGGCTCTCTTGTTGCAGGCGCGGCAGCCAGCGGCTAATAAAATGGTCAATGTCATCAACCATTTCTTGAACCAACGGCTGCTGGCTCAAATAATCTTGAATGGGCTTGTCCATGCCGGTGAAGGGGCGCAATTCCGGATCGTAATACGGATTGGGCAGGCTGCGCATATCAAACATAAAATCGGCATTATTGGGAACGCCGTATTTGAAACCAAAGGATTCAAGAATGACCAGCAAACCGACACGTTCAATATTGAGCCATTGTTGAACGGCATAACGCAGCTGCTGCGCGTTCATTTTGGACGTATCGATGCAATATGCGATGTCTCTAAGCGGGAAGAGCCATTCGCGTTCTTTTTGCAGGCTTTCCAACAAGGTCAGGTTTTGGCCGGACAAAGGGTGTCCGCGGCGGGTTTCTGAGAAGCGGCGAACCAAAACGCCCTCTTCAGCTTCAACAAACAGGACTTCGACCTGATGTCCTTCGTCACGCAAATATTGGATTTGCTCTTGAGCTTCTTGGATATTGATACCGGAACGAATATCAACGCTGACACCAAGCTGGGTTTCTTCGCCGCGTTCAATATGGTACAACACCAGCGAAGGCAACATTTC
The DNA here is from genome assembly GCF_001812735.1 of Neisseria sp. HMSC069H12. Classification (NCBI taxonomy): domain Bacteria; kingdom Pseudomonadati; phylum Pseudomonadota; class Betaproteobacteria; order Neisseriales; family Neisseriaceae; genus Neisseria; species Neisseria sp. HMSC069H12. Next base: position 92,857 of record NZ_KV810244.1, on the reverse strand, counting down.
CAAAGGCAGATTATCAACGCAATAAAAGCCTGAATCTTCGAGTTGTTTGAGGGCTACGGATTTTCCTGAGCCGGATAAGCCGCTAATCAGGACGATTTTCATGATTTTGTTCGTTTTCTTTGAGTTGTGTTTGATGGCGTTCGAGGAATTCTTTGGTGCTGTCTTTACCGCGCAATTGAAGGATGTAATTGCGCACTGCAGCTTCAACCAATACTGCTAAGTTTCGACCGATTGCAACAGGCAGGGTAACGGAACGGACGCTGACATTGAGGATAGATGCTGTTTCGGTACGGATGCTCAATCGATCGAGTTGTTTCATGTATCCGTCGTCGGCCGGAACCAAATTGATAATCAGCTGGAGGATTTTTTTCGGACGGATGGAGGTTTCGCCAAAAATGTGGCGGATATTGAGTATGCCCAAGCCGCGTACTTCGAGGAAATCACGCAGCATAGGCGGACAACGGCCTTCCAGCATTTCCGGGCCGGTACGGAAAAGTTCGACCGCGTCATCGGCAATCAGGCTGTGGCCACGCGAAATCAACTCCAATGCCAATTCGCTCTTACCCAAGCCGGATTGTCCGGTAATGAGTACGCCCACTTCAAATACATCCAAAAATACGCCGTGCTTGATGGTGGAAGTAGCCAATGTACGTTGCAGATAAATCCGCAAAACGTCCATCAAGTGCGGACTTTCCTGCTTGGAAGTCAGCAAAGGAATACTGTTGGTATGGCAATAATCGCGCAATTTGGGCGAAACCGGCAAGCCGTTGGCGACAATGACCAAAGACATGGGGATGTCGAAAAGCTCGCCGAAATCGTAGTTGAGCTCGCCCGTTTCCAAGCGGCGCAAATATTCGGCTTCAGCTACGCCGACAACTTGAATTTGGTTGGGATGGATAAAGTTTAAGTGGCCGACCAAGGCCAAGACGGGTTTATCGGCTTCGACACCGATACGGTTGTCCGCGCCGGAATTACCGGCAGCCCAAGCAAGTTCGAGTTTGTGCTGATTGTCGGAAAACAGGCGGCGGACAGATATGCTGGGCATGAATTACTCTTCGCTCAGGAGTGTACGTACTTCTTCGGCAGAAGTCGCGGCCATCAACGCTTCACGGATGGCTTTTTGAGAGAATCTGCCGGCAAGTTTGGACAAGACTTCCAAATGTTCGCCGGTAGCGTTTTCAGGCACAAGCAGGATGAAAATCAGGGAAACGGGTTTGCCGTCGGGCGCATCAAAGGCAACCGGCTCTTTGGTGCGGATAAAAGCACCGGTGGCTTTTTTCACGCATGCGTGACGGCCGTGAGGAATCGCCACCCCCTGCCCCAAACCGGTCGAACCAAGTTTTTCACGGGCAAACAGGCAGTCGAACACGTTGGCATTCGGTAATTCTGCTTCATTCTCCAGCAGCTGTGCGGCCTCTTCAAACAGACGCTTTTTGCTGCTGACTTCCAAATCCAAAACGATATGGGACAAAGGTAAAATTTCGCCGATCAGGCTCATGTGTATCTCTTTTAAATGTCGCAAAACAATGGGATTGTACCGATTGTCGGTGCAAATCTCAATCCTGAAGGCGTAATTTACACTCGCCCTGCTAACATTTTCCATGTTGTTTTTGATATTTTTTAACGAGCCAAAAATAATCCAACTATTTGTTTATATAGAATTTAAAATAAAAATCCTATCACTAGCCAAACTATACTTCAAATGAAAAGGGGTATGTCCGGCATACCCCTTTTCCCTTTTTTCAGACGGCCTCAACCTAGTTTTTTAAAACAGTTTGGAAACCAAAAACAACCAGAAATAATGGCAGACCAATCCGCAAAACCACGCTAAACCGATGCGGTTGTTGGCCAAAAACGTTTGGAAGCACAACTGACGGTCGCGCGTACGGATGGCGGCATACTGCTGATACTGCCAATAAACAGTTATCGGCAATATCAACCAATACGGCCAAGTTGCGCCAATTTTAATACCCAACACCGCCATCAATACGGTAAACCAAAAATGACAAAGCATAGAGGCGGTAATATCGTGATGGCCAAATGTGATTGCCGAAGTTTTAATGCCGATTTTCAAATCGTCTTCTTTGTCCGCCATGGCATAAATCGTGTCGTAAGCCAGCGTCCATAAGGCATTGGCGGTAAACATCAGCCACGCTTCGGGAGGCACTCGGCCTTGTATGGCGGCAAAGGCCATGGGAATGCCGAACGAAAATGCCAGTCCTAAATAAAACTGCGGCAACGGGAAAAAGCGTTTGGTAAAGGGATATGTGACGGCCAAGAACAAGGCCGGAAGGCTCATCAGCCAAGTAAAGCGGTTAAGCGGCACCAAGCATAAAGCCGCCATCAGACACAGCATGACGGTTAAAAGCAGCGCTTCGGTTTTGGAAACCAAGCCTTTGGCAAACGGGCGATTTTTGGTACGCTCTACTGCGCCGTCAAAATTGCGGTCGGCAAAGTCATTCACCACGCAACCTGCGCTGCGCATCAGAAATGTGCCTGCGGTAAAGGCAATAAAAATATCCGCGTCAGGAACGCCTTTAGACGCAATCCACAATGCCCAATAAGTCGGCCACAGCAAAAGCAGTGTACCAATGGGTTTGTCGACGCGCATCAGCTTGGCGTATATCACCGTCCGTCCGACAGCGTAACGCGGTAGAAATTGTAGAAAAAATCGCCTTATGTTCATTGATGTAATGTGTCGTTGTTTATGTGTCGATTCAGAAGGAAAGGCTTTTCAGAGCCTTAGCTCTTATTATAATTTATTGCCGTCTGAAATCAAACAGATCTTAACAATTTAATTTGTTGTATTATAACAGAATTATGACAAACATCGGTAATTGGTTTTACTTTCAGACGGCCTTAGCGGTATAAATCTATTAATTTCAATAAGAAATATTCTGTTAATTCCAATATTTCGCCGTTCCAATCGAAATACGAACGGCGCGCGGTAACAGGCCGTCTGAAAGATGGATGGTCGGAATCTTCAAAACGAAGAAACTCAAAATCCGAACGCTTCAACGGCAATGTACCGTCAAACAGGCGCTCACCCAAAGGCTGCGTTCCGCAATCCAATAATTCTGTCCATAGACGGCTATCCGGCCAGCACGCGCTTCTGGCTTGTATCACTGTTTCACCGTCCAGTTTGAGCAAAACATCGCGCACAAAGATTTCATCGCTATTGTCCGCCCCCTTCGTCAAACCCAAATACACAGGCTCGACTGAAAAATCCTTACCAGAAGCGCGTAAAGCGGCGGTTAGCGAAGAAACGGTCAGTAGATGTCCGGCCTTAGACGGCAAAAGACTTGAAGCTTCGGCATGTGAACAAAGCGTGCCGCGCGGTATATCAAGCTCCATCTGACACCTCTGTTTTGGCCAACTCTTGCCATTGGGCTTCGGGAAACTCATCTTTCAGACAGCCTTTAAGATATTCCAAGGTATCGCCGGCAATGGTTTCATCCTTGCTGTCGTGAATATGGTTGAAAATCAGGCTGTGTAACCGGATGCCGTATTGTTTGAGCGCGGCGAAGCTGAGCAGGGTATGGTTGATGCTGCCGAGCCGCCCGCTGGTAACGAGAATGACGGGATAAGCCTGTTGCTGAATATAATCAATGGTTAACAGGTTTTCCGTCAGTGGAACCATCAATCCGCCCGCGCCTTCGACCAAGACGATTTCGTATTGCTCCGCCAATTCTTGCGTGGCGGCGCGGATTTTGTTTAAGTCCAAAGCCCTGCCGTCCAGACGGGCAGCGAGATGGGGCGAGGCGGGATAGCTGAAGATTTCAGGCATGGTCAGCCGCTGTTTGTCGGCTTCCTGCAAGGATATGCCCATGATGTTGCGGTGGACGGCGATGTCGTCGGCGATGTTTTGGCAACCGGTTTGCACGGGTTTTTGCGTAATCACGCTTTTGCCCTGCTGCAATAATTGTTTTGCCAACATGCCGGTGGCGACGGTTTTGCCGATGTCCGTGTCTATGCCGCTGACGAAGTAAACGCCTTTCATTTGCTGTGTTCCTTCAAGATTTGTACGGTTTTATCGGTAAGTTCGGTCAAGAGGCCGTCTGAAATAATGTAAGGCGGCATGAGGTACACCAGCCTGCCAAATGGGCGCACCCAAATACCCTGTGCCACGCAATCCGCCTGAAAACGCGCCATATCCACGCCTTTTTCCAGCTCAATCACGCCAATGGCACCCAAAACGCGCACGTCTTTCACGCCGCGGATGTCCCATGCAGCTTTCAGACGACCTTTTAAGATACTTTCGATGCGGCGGATATTTGCCTGCCAATCTTGGGACAAAAGCAGTTTGACCGAAGCGCAGGCAACGGCACACGCCAGCGGGTTCGCCATAAATGTCGGTCCGTGCATGAACACGCCCGCTTCGCCGCGCGAAATCGTTTCGGTAACTTTTTGTGAAGTGACTGCCGCCGCCAGCGTCATATAGCCGCCGCTCAAACCCTTGCCGATACACATAATATCCGGCACGACCTCCGCGTGTTCGCAGGCAAACATCTTGCCCGTGCGCCCGAATCCAGTGGCAATTTCATCAAAAATCAATACGATATCAAATTCGTCGCACAAATCGCGTAATCCGCGAAGATATTGCGGATGATAAAAATACATGCCGCCCGCGCCCTGCACGACAGGTTCCAAAATAAAGGCGGCGATATCCGCATGATGCGCTTCAAACAAGGCACGGACAGGCTGCAAATCCGCCCCGTCCCATTCATCGTCGAAACGGCTTTTCGGATTATCGACAAAATAACGCTGCGGCAACGCGCTGCCGAAAATATGGTGCATCCCCGTTTCTGGATCGCAGACGGACATCGCGTTCCAAGTATCACCGTGATACCCGCGCCACACCGTCGCAATATTCTGCTTCGCGGTCAAACCCCGCGCCTGCTGGTATTGCACCGCCATCTTCAGCGCAACTTCTACCGAAACCGAACCTGAATCCGCATAAAAAATACGGTCCAAACCCTGCGGCAAAATCCCGACCAATAATTTGCCTAATTCCACCGCCGGCCCATGCGTCAAACCGCCGAACATCACATGCGACATTTGCTTAATCTGCGCCTCAACCGCCTGATTCAAAACGGGATGATTGTAGCCATGTATCGCACACCACCAAGACGACATCCCGTCAATCAGCCGCGTGCCGTCCGCCAATTCAATATGCACGCCCTCCGCACGGCGCACCGGATAAACAGGCAACGGGTCGGTCATGGACGTATAGGGATGGAGCAGATGAGCGCGGTCGAAATCGAGCAGGGAGGAATGTTCAGACATGTTGAAAACAATGGTTTGATCAGTTTCATTATTATATAACATATTTCCTATTTCAGACGGCACGTCTTCCATACTGCATCAATGCCAATCCGCCTACTGCCGCCAAACAGCCGGCAACCAAGGAAACATGCAATGCCTCGTCCAAAAACCAAGCGGAACACAAAATGCCGAATACCGGCACCAAAGTAATGTACGCTGCCGCGCTGCCTGCGCCCAAAGTCTTCACGCCTTCAAAATACCACGCATAGCTCAATACCGTTGCGCCGACAGACAGGCCAATCAAAGCAAACCAGCCCCTGCCGTCCATTTCGGCAAGCATGCCAAACGGCAGGCCGTCTGAAATCAGCGCAGGCGGCAGCAACATCATTGCGCCCAGCCAAGCAGTGGCCACGGTAACCGTCAGCGCATCAATCCCCTGCAACACCGCCCTGCCTATCATCGTATAAGTAACCAAGCAGCAAAGGCTGCAAAACACCAGCACTTCGCCCCACCCTATGCCGCCTCCCGACAAAAATGCCGCAATCTCGCCATGCGTGACCGCCCATATCGAGCCTGCCACAGCCAACAACATACCCGACACAATCTTGCCGTTGAGCTTCTCGCCTAACAGCAAAGCCGCAAAAAACATCGTCAGCACTGGATTGAATGTGACCAACACCGTCGCCCTTGAAGCAGGAATCCGCTGCAAACCCAGCATAGATAACACAGTAAAACCAAATACGCCGAATGCCGCCGCCAGTGCCAATCCAAGCCATTGTTTGCGCGACAAAACCGCCAAAGTACGCAATCGATACCGTGCAAACAGCCAGCCCAAAAGCAAGATTGCCGCCGTCAAAAAGCGCAGCATACCGCCCGTTAAAGGCGGCAGCGCCTGTCCCAGCATCCGCCCCATCGGCCAAGATGCGCCCCAAAACGCCGCCATGCCCAATAGTTTTAGATGGATTGCTAAATGTTTCATGGTGATGGATAACTTGAATAATCGGTTTAGAAAGCGTACACACGCAGTTTGGAAGGATAAATTTCCTTAGCCGCCGATACTTGATAGAGTTTGCGCGGATAAAATACTACGCTGAATCATTCAGGAAACAAAGGCCGTCTGAAAGACTGAAATCCAGCTTTTTCAGACGGCCTTTACTGCTCAATCGATAAGGCTTACAACTCAATGCCTTTGAGTTTCGCCACGGTATTAATGTCTTTATCGCCGCGGCCGGAGAGGTTGACCAAAATCACTTGATCTTTGCTCATTTTCGGCGCGTTTTTCACCGCCCAAGCAACGGCATGGCTGGACTCCAGCGCAGGAATAATGCCCTCGAAACGGCAGAGCAAGTCAAAGGCTTCGAGTGCTTCGTCATCTTTGGCAACGGTGTATTCCACGCGGTTGATATCGTTCAAATGGCTGTGTTCCGGGCCGATGCCTGGGTAGTCCAAGCCTGCGGAAACAGAGTGCGTACCCAAAACTTGACCGTTTTCGTCCTGCATCAAATAGCTGCGGAAACCGTGCAATACGCCGATAGGGGCTTTGCTGGTAATCGGTGCGGCGTGGTCTGGCGTATCCACACCCAAACCGCCGGCTTCTACGCCGACCAAACGTACGTTTTCTTCTTCGATATAGGGATGGAACAAACCGATGGCATTGGAGCCTCCGCCCACGCAGGCAACGGCAACATCAGGTTGGCGGCCGATAGCTTCCAACATTTGTTCTTTGGCTTCATTGCCGATCACGCATTGGAAATCGCGTACCATTTCGGGATACGGTGCAGGCCCTGCGGCAGTGCCGATGATGTAGAACGTATCGTCCACGCGGGCGACCCATTCGCGCATGGCTTCGTTCATCGCGTCTTTCAAAGTGCGGCTGCCGCTGTCAACGCTGACCACGTTCGCACCCAATAATTTCATGCGGAACACGTTGGGCATTTGGCGTTGAATATCGTCCGCGCCCATGTACACGTCGCAAGTCATGCCGAAGCGGGCGGCGACGGTGGCGGAAGCCACGCCGTGCTGACCCGCGCCGGTTTCGGCGATGACACGTTTTTTGCCCATGCGGCGGGCGAGCAATGCCTGACCGATGGTGTTGTTGACTTTGTGCGCGCCGGTATGGTTCAAATCTTCACGCTTCAGCCAGATTTGTGCGCCGCCCAAATGCTCGGACAATCGCGCGGCATGGTAAACAGGGCTGGGACGGCCGACATAGTGTTTCAAATCATGGCTGAACTCTTCCCAAAATGAAGGATCTTCTTTCGCTGCTTTATAGGCTTCTGCCAATTCTTGCAAAGCAGGAATCAGGGTTTCAGAAACGTACAGGCCGCCGTGTTCGCCGAAAAAGCCGTTCTCGTCGGGAGCGTGATAATTTTTCATGGGATTTTTCCTTGTTCGTTTTATGGTTTCAGACGGCCTGATTCAGTACAAGGCCGTCTGAAAGTAAAATTGTCAGCAATTATAGCCGTTTTCCATTCATTTTGTCGGCAACTAATTGAATAATAATATCAGTAGACAAAATAGAAACAACAGCGTACAGCTCGATGTTGCAACTAATGCCGTACCCAACGGCGGCGCAATATATTTTTCTTTGTTTTTGTTTCTCAGGCATAGTTTTAATACCAACATCCCCAGCCACAGCGCCAGCAACCACCAACCCAGAAAGTTAAGCACAAGCAAAGCAATAATCAATTCATTGGTATTTATAGTGCTTATGTTCAAAAATATCCAATTAAGGCCGTTAACAGACATAATGACTGCAGATATTTGTATCACATACAAAAGCGTTCCGCCCAACAATACCTTGATGTGCCATTGTTTGGCCTTCAGCCACACCGAGACGACATTAAAAAGCCACCACAAAGCCATAAACACCATTACAGAAATTTCATAACGGTCCATCACCCTACTCCTGAAAAACAGTCAATCCAGCCATTTCAAAAAAAGCCCGATACGCCGCCGCTTTTTTCGCCAAACTCAAAGGATAGGCACGCGAAGTCGAAGGCAGGCGCGTCAGGGTTAAATCACGTCCAGCATAGGGGAACGGCACTGTTTCGCCGGTCTTCGGCATTTTCATGCCGCTGCCTTGAATCTCCAACAAAACTTCGGTTGCCTTGCCGCCGGTGGTGCAAAGATGGCGGCACTCGGGCATTTGCGCCAATACTGCTGCCAAATCGACGGTTTCTATCACTTTTAAAAACTTATCCGAAGCATTGCCATGCTCGCGTATTGCCTTCAACACGGTCGGACAGGATGCAATCCCCTTCTCACTCAAAAACGCTTTGATTTTATCGGCATCAAACGCTTTTTCGCCCTGCTTTTGAAAATGCGCCGCATCGCCGAAAAACACCAGCCCATACACACGCCACATATCGTTTTGAAAATTCGGATAATGAAACTGCATCGCGTGTTTTTCTTCTTTAGGCGGAAACGTCCCCATCATCATGACCGTTGCCTGCGGCGGCAACAAGGCTGCGAAAGGGTGGGACTCGACGATTGGTTCTTGCATATCTGCATTCCTGTGGTTTTTCATTCAAACAAATTTTCAGACGGCCTTTACTGCCTGAATAAACGCCGCCATTTTCTCCCTGCTCTTAACCCCGCCGGAGATTTCCACGCCGCCGGACACATCCACCGCCGCCGCACCACTGATTTTTACCGCTTCGGCAACGTTTTCCGCAGTCAATCCGCCGGCAAGTATCCACGGTTTGCCGATATTGCCGTGCAACATAGTCCAATCGAAACTTTGTCCCGTACCGCCGTATTCGGTCGGATGATAGGCATCAAACAGCAAGGCGCGGGCATTCGGAAATTTGGCGCAGGCCGTCTGAATATCGGCAGCAGACTGTACGCGCACGGCCTTCAAATACGGACGATCAAACCGACGGCAAAAATCATCGTCTTCATCACCGTGAAACTGAATCACATCTATCGGCATCTGACGCAAAATCTCGCGAATGGTTTGCTCGTTTTCATTCACAAACAAGGCCACCACCGATACAAACGGCGGCAGGTTTTTCACAACCGCCTGCGCCTGCTCAATACTCACTGCCCGTTTACTCTTGGCGTAAAACACCAGCCCGATAGCATCTGCACCCAATTCGGCCGCGGCCAGCGCATCTTCAGGTCGGGTAATACCGCAAATTTTGGTGCGTATGGTGTTCATGGGGATTGCCTTTTTAAACAGATAGGTCGGATATTATATAAGTTTAAGGCCGTCTGAACATGAAATATCAGGTTCAGACGGCCTTAAACTTTAAAACAACCATCAGCCGATAATTACTCATGACTTTGTGATTATTACCCTATTTTTAAACTGCCTATTTTTTCATCAAAATTAATTTATTCTTTATTATCAAATATCAAACCAAACTATCCACAATTGGATTCACACAAAATTTGGATAATGCCCGTTAATAAAAAATATTAAGGCCGTCTGAAAAATCTTTCAGACGGCCTTTTATCCTTTTTACTCAAACGGTTTCTTCTGCCAATAAAACTTATCCTTTTTCAAACGGCCTTGAAATATATCGCCCTGTCCCAAAGCAAACACCAACGCGCCTGACAAATCCGTTCTCAATAAAGTAATGCCGTGCGCGCGGACACGATTTTGTACGGCAACGGTCGGATGTTTGTAGGCATTGGCATAGCCGCTGGATGCCACGGCATATTGCGGCGAAACCGTATGCAAAAAGCTGCCTGACGAAGCCGTGCTGCTGCCGTGATGTCCCAATATCAACACTTGGCTATACAGCGCATTGCCGTATTTCTCAATCAAACCGGCCTCGCCTTTCACACCCAAATCTCCGGTTATCAACAAGGCTTTGCCGTTTGCCACGACACGCAATACGCAGCTTTGGTCGTTATCTTCCTTGCCCGTATTTTCAGACGGCCTGAGCAACTCGAAATCTACGCCGTCCCATCGCCATTTGTCTTCTTGGCAAAACTCTGCATTCGGATAAAACTCAGGTTGTCCGGCAAGCAACTTATCGGTACCGACAGCCGCTATACTTTGAAAACCACCGTCATGGTCAATATCATGGTGCGACAAAATAAGGCTGTCCAAACGGCGCACACCCATAGCGTTCAAACTCGGCACAATACCTGTTTGCGCCACTTGCTCCGTTCCCGTATCAAACAAAAGATTGCGGTTACGCGTTTGTATCAACACCGATAAACCTTGCCCTGCATCCATCACGGTAACTCTTGCCACCCCCTCCTCCAGCTTGGCAGGACGGTAAAACACAAAACCCAATAAAACCAGACATGCCCAAGGTTTCAAGCCCATGCCTTTAGGCAACAATAACAGCAAAGCCGCCATCATCGCCAACACCAGCAAAAGCACAGGCGCTGCTGCGACGGCAAATTCAAGCGATACCGTAGCCAGCCATACCAAACCGCGTAAAGTATATTCCGCCAAAAATGCCGCTACCAACTGAACAAGCTCAAACGGGAAAACCGAACCCAGCAAAGCCAACGGCGTCAACACCCAAGAAAACCAAGGAATAGCCAGCGCATTAACCAACGGACTGAGCAAAGGCAACGAAGCAAACAAATAGCCCAGCAATACCACTGACAATACCGTCGCTGCCCATTGCCCCCGTACAGCCAAACTCCAGCCCGACTCTTTCAGACGGCCTGATGAAGCCCAAATCAAAGCAGCAACCAAACCGAATGACAGCCAAGTTCCCACGGCCAATACAGCCAACGGGTCCAACAACAAAACAACGGCCAAAGCCTGCCACCACGCCGTCCAGCCCGAGCCGCCACTGCCGCGCCACCATGCCCATGCAAACGCAGCCAACATCAACACACTGCGTTGCGTCGGCACAGAAAAACCGGCCAAAAGCGCATAAAACAAAGCACCGGCAACACCGCCGGCCAATATCCACACACGCGGTTTCGCCGGAATCCACGGTAAAGAACGGAAAATTCGCTTAATCAGCCAGGCAAACAATACTGCCACCATCGTCACATGCAAGCCCGAAATACTGACCAAGTGCGTCAGCCCCAAAGGACGGAATGCCTGCCACAAGGGCGGCCGCAACGCCGATTGCTCTCCAATACTCAAAGCACGCATCAGCCCTATGCCGTCTGAAAACTCAGGATACTTATCCCCTGTTCTCTGCCAACTCCGGCTTACCGCATCACGCATATTAGCCAAACCGAAACCGCCACCTTGCCGCACGAGTTTTCTGTCACGCCCCAAAGTACCCATGCCATCAATACCATTGGCCAAAGCCCAGGTTTCACGGTTCAAACCGCGCACATTCACTTCACCGATCACCGGCTTTACCCGCGCCGATACAGACCACCGACTGCCCACCGCCCAATCACGCCGCTGATAATCCGACAACATCAAATCAAATGCCTGCCCACGTTCATCCCAAGCCCTTGCCGCAAACTGCACACGCCGACCATCATCACGCGGCATATCCGCCACTTCAACCGTCAAAACTTTAGCCGCCGCCTCCCCCACAGGCCATTGACCAGCCAAAACCAGCCCGGTCCGCCACACTCCAAACACCATGCCTACACAGACGGCCAGCACCAACCAAGCTACAGCAAATCTTCGACACAACGCAAGCACGCCAATGATTACAGACAACCAAGCCCACCATGGCGGTACAAACGGCAACGCAAACGAAAGCACTACACCCACCACCCAAGCAGGCAACACAAACCGCCACGCCATGAACATTTTCCCTTAAATTATGATTATTAGATATGCAATAATAAATGCTTTTAGTAGATTATGACAAACGCCAACCAGCATTAGCAGATAAAAGATAGGTTCAAATCATTTCAAAACCGATAGACGCAAAAAAGCGCAATCCGAAACAGATTGCGCTTTTTTATAAACTGGCACGCCCACGGGGAATCGAACCCCGGTTACCGCCGTGAAAGGGCGATGTCCTAACCGCTAGACGATGGGCGCGGAGATTTTCTGTGGCGCACCCGGAGCGATTCGAACGCCCGACCCTCTGGTTCGTAGCCAGATACTCTATCCAACTGAGCTACGGGTGCATCAAGAAAGATTTGAATTATAAAGAGAGGGCTATTTACTGTCAAGCGTTTTATTTGGAAAACTTGCAGACAGCGTGTAAAATGCGCATTTGCTATTGAATTTACAGAGAATAAAATGTCAGATTTCGCACGCTGGCCGCTCTTATCCGAAGCATTTTCCCGTTTGGGACGGCCTGTGGTCGTGGTGGATTTGGAGACGACCGGTGGAAATTTCTATCAAGACAGGATAACGGAAGTCGCCCTTGTTCGTTTCGAGCAAGGACGCGCCACACATTACGAGCAATTGGTCAATCCTTGCCGCAGTATTCCCGAATTTGTTGCCAGACTGACCGGAATTCATGATGAAACGGTGAAAAACGCGCCTGTCTTTGCCGATATTGCAGCCGATTTGTTGCCGCTATTGCAAGGTGCAGTGGTTGTTGCCCACAACAGCCGCTTTGACTACACCTTCCTGCGCCACGAGTTTGCCCGTATCCATACTGACTTTGCCGCACCCTCGCTCTGTACGGTTCAACTGTCGCGCCGCCTGTATCCTGAGTTTTACAAACACAGCCTCGACAGTATTATCGAACGCACCGGCATTCAGACGGCCAACCGCCACCGCGCCATGACCGATGTTGTCGCATTGTGTGATTATCTCGAATTAAGTCTGGCAGAAAAAAATCATCAACAATGGGACGAACACGTCCGTGTATTGATGAATCCGAAAATGTTGCCCACTTGGCTGCCTGATTCGCTTGCCCAACAGCTCTATGCCCTGCCCGACAGTTACGGCGTATTGGTTTGGCTTGACCATTTCGGCAAAGCCCAAGCCATTGAAGCACACGAACGCGCATACAGTGAAACCGCCACCCTGCTGCACAGCAAAAAACTACCGCCGTACATCAAAGCCGCAGCCTCTATCCGTTTTATTCCGGCAGTCGGACAGCTTCATACATTATGGCTCAAAGCCCAGACCATGCAGGAATACCAACTGATGCCGTCTGAAAAGTCCACATCGTTTTCTACCGTCCGCTTTATCGCTGACGAACACGGCAGCCTTCAAGCACGCATCGTCTTGTTAAACAGCGGCACCAGAAATTGGCGCCCTTACGGTTTGTTTGCCCACAAAAAAGCAGCCAAACGTGCTTTGACGCAATGGTCGCAAGAACACAAACTCTGCCCAGATTCTCTCAATATTTTGCCGACCAGCTACGCAAAAGGCGAACCCTGCCCTGTCGAGGCCGTCGGAAAATGTAATGGCAACTGCCGCCAGCCAAACGGTATCAAACATCAAAACCAACGCATTACCGAGCTTGCCGCCCTACTCCCCGTAACCGATTGGGGCAAAGCGCACGAAATTGAAATTACCGAAACCGATCCCCTGACCGGAAACAGCATTACCCTGCTCTGCGCCGGCGGCGCGTTGGCATTGCCTGATGGAAGCTGGTATTTCGACAGCAGCCTGCCTATCGTGATTAAAAACAAATTCAGGCAAGACAAAGAAAATATCCGTTTGATTGCTTAAAACAAGGCCGTCTGAAAACCAAATTTTCAGACGGCCTATTGTGAATAACTTTCCGCTTTATTCTCAAAACAAAACTGCCTAAATTTTAATCAGAACTTATTTTTATAATAGCAATCAAATACTAAACCGATTTATACACAAGCTGTTCACACAATTTTCAATGAAAGCTGTGTATACCCGGCCCAACGAGTAAACCATGAACAACCCTGAAATCATCTTTTTTGACATCGACGACACCCTCTACCGCAAATACACGGATACCCTGCGTCCTTCGGTTGCCCAATCCATGCGCGCATTAAAAGCCAAAGGCATTTTGACTGCCATTGCCACCGGCCGTCCGGAAGCCGCCATTCCCGCAAAAGTCAAAGCCTTGATTCAAGAATGCGGTATCGACATGCTCGTTACCATCAACGGCCAATATATTTCCTTTCGCGGCGAACCCCTGCAAAGCTATCCCTTGGACATTGCCGACATCGAAACTGCCATCAACCTGCTTGAACAACATAAAATAGACTACGCATTCGTCAACAACCAAGAAATTGCCGTTTCCTCCCATTCTCCGCGCGTTGTCGAAGGCTTATCACATATCCTGCCCAACTTCCTGACGGACAAAGAATATTTCCGTAAACAGCCTGTTTATCAAATGTTGGTCTTTGTGGATAAGGAAGAAGAAAAAATCCTGCAACCGCTGACCCAGCAACACGGCTTCAAAACCACCCGCTGGCATGAATATGTCGTGGATCTGTTGCGCAAAGAAGGTTCAAAAGCTCGCGGCATCGCCCACTCAGTGGAAAAACTGGGCATTGATATGAGCAAAGTAATGGCATTCGGCGACAGCTTCAACGACTTGGAAATGCTGTCAACCGTCGGCTTTGGCGTTGCCATGGGCAATGGCGAAGAAGCTGCCAAAGCGGCCGCACAATTCGTCTGCCCAAGTGTCGATGAAGACGGTGTCTTGCGTGGCTTGCAAGAATTAGGCATCATTTAAATTATCAAATTAAAAGGCCGTCTGAATATTTTCAGACAGCCTTGTTCTATCTACAAACTTTTTGCTTACTTCGGCAATACCAAAAAGCTAATCAATAATTCTTTAAATACGAATCCAAACACACCCAAGCCCAAAACCAAGAAGAGCATGGCAATGCCGAATTTGCCGGCTTTGGATTCTTTACCCAAGTTCCAAACGATAAAGCCCAAAAAGATAATCAGGCCGCTCAGTAGGATTTTCATTGCCCATGAGGCGAATTCTGCTTCAGTCATATTCTTTCCTTGTATGCTTCAGATGTGTGTCCGTAAATTTCAGACGGCCTTACCGCAACAGGCCGTCTGAAATATCTTTTTTAAACTTATTTGTTCAAGACTTGCTTCAAATCTTCAATCAAATCGTCAACGTATTCCAAGCCGACAGACAGGCGCACCAAGCCCGGGCGGATATTGGCGGCAAGTTTTTCTTCAGGCTGCATACGGCCGTGGGTCGTTGTCCACGGGGGGGGGATGGTTGAGCGCACGTCGCCGAGGTTGGCAGTACGGGAAAAGAGTTCTATGCCGTCCACGATTTTCCATGCGGCTTCCTGATCGGCGACTTCAAAACCGATGACGATGCCGCCGCCGTTTTGCTGTTTGCGGATAAGCTCCGCCTGCGGATGGTCGGGCAATCCGGTGTAGTACACGGCTTGAACCTGTGGCTGCGCTTGCAGCCATTGGGCGATTTTTAGGGCGTTGTCGAACTGTTTTTCCATACGCAGCGACAGGGTTTCCACGCCGCTCAACAACTGCCATGCGTTAAACGGCGACATCGCCAGCCCGCAAGAGTTGCAGTAAACGGCGACCTGCGTCATCAATTCTTCCGAACCCGCTAACACGCCGCCCATCACGCGGCCGTGACCGTCAATCGCTTTGGTTGCGGAAGACACGGAAATATCCGCACCGTGCTTCAAAGGCTGCGAACCGGCTGGCGACAAGAGGCTGTTGTCCACCACCAAAAGCGCGCCGATGCTGTGTGCCAGTTCGGCCAAAGCTTCCAAGTCGGCCACTTCGCCCAAAGGGTTGGACGGGGTTTCCAAGAAAAACAGTTTGGTATTGGGCTTGATTGCCGCTTTCCATTCGTCTACATCAACCGGCGATACATGGCTGACCTCGATGCCGAACTTAGTTACGATGTTATTGATAAAACCGACAGTCGTACCAAACAGACTACGACTGGAAATAACATGATCACCGGCTTTCAAGAAAGTAAAAAACGCTGCTTGAATCGCGGACATACCGGTCGAAGTGGCCACCGCGCGCTCTGCGCCTTCCAATGCGGCAATGCGTTTCTCAAAGGCGGCGATGGTCGGGTTGGCGGTACGGGTATAGGTAAAACCTTTGATTTTTTTGGAAAACAAATCGGCGGCGTGTTGGGCGTTTTCCCACATGAAGCTGCTGGTGAGGAACAATGCCTGATTGTGTTCGCGATATTCGGTTTGCTCTTTGCCACTACGGATGGCAAGCGTTTGAGGATGAAGTTTTTTGCTCATTTGTTTTTCAATCTACTGTATGTTGCGATGGGCGCAGTAAACAATGCGCCCGTTTAATTTGTTAACATTTTGCGCTTATTCCTGCCATCTTTCAAGCAGGAGGCCGTCTGAACGGTTATTGGTAAACCTGTCCGCCGTGCTTCAGCCAACCGTCTTCATGACGACCTGCCGGATCATGATGCGTCCAATGGATAACGCCGCCCTGCTCCGACCATTCATATTCGCCGTAAAACGCTACTTTATCACCTTTTTTCAAGCCTTTGATTTTGTCGGCCAAATCGATATTATGCGCCACCAAAAGCGTTTGACCGCTGGAAAGCTTCAAGATAAAGCGTTGATGGCGCGTGCCTTTATTGTCATCCGGCAGGGTTTTCCATACCGTGCCATCGCCCTCAACCTGAATATCGCTTTGCTCGTTTTCAAACGCCTGTTTTAAAACCGCTTCGGCTGATTCTTTGCCCGAACCGATTTGCTGCTGAGCCGTATCGGCATTCTTTTTACCCGTATTATTTTGTTTTTGAACGGCTTCTATTTTCTGCTGATTCTGCGATTGTACCGGCTGCTTGTTTTGCATTTTGTTATAGGCAAATACGGCAACCAAAGCAATCAGCAATACAATGATTTTATTTTTATTCATAACAATCTCAAAAAAAATGCCCGATTCTGCATCGGGCATATCAACTATTTAGAAAGGATATTTATCACGAAAACGTGAGCCGCTATTATACACGCTTCGTAAAATTTTAAGGGAATTTTACGCCAAAGGCCGTCTGAAACTTTTCAGACGGCCTGGATACTCAACGGCGGTATTTCATTTCAGTCTTCATATCGTCCAAAATACGTTTGACGTTGTGTTCCAATACATCATCCACCAAGCCCGGTGCCTGCTCGTTCAGCATTTGCTGCAACTGGTAAGTGAACAAGGCCATTTGTTTTTGCACGGCAATCCGAATCATGCCATTGACTGCATCGGCCACATGGGGGCGCAAACGCTTAATCAGACGCTCGGTCAACTCTTTTTCAGAAACGCAGAATACTTCCCGACGGCCGATCGCTTGCGGGTTCAATACATTGATATGGACATTGATGGCCGGTTCTTGTTCAAGGCCGTCTGAAACCGCCTCTTCAGCCGCTTCCGCATCATCATTTTCCGGTTTTTCAGCTTCTTCCACTTCAGGCACATCAAAATCTACCGCACCTGATTTCGGATTCAGTCTGACGGTACGCGTTGATTCAATATGACGCTCTGAAGCCGCAGCCTGCAATGCCGATTGCGCGCTCAACCAGTTGTCCTGCAAAACCACCATCGCATCGGTTTCCACTGCTTCGCCCTCGTCAGCCAAAGCAGTATTGTGCTCCAACTGCCAACGGTACAAATACTCTTCCAATACTTTTTCACGATTGTCAGCATCCAGTTTATATTCTTTTTTAGGCGCGGTTTTGGGCGCAGCTTCGACAGCGTCGTCCGATTTTTTAACCAATGGCGCATGAGTCGGCGCGGTATTAAATTGTCGTGCCTGACGCAATCTTTCCAGGCGTTTTTCCCAATTCAGGTCTTCTTCCTCGAGGGCTGTGGGATCAAGACGGTTGTTTTCCATAATAATCTCGTTTTTTCATTTTTATTGTGAACCGCATTCAAACCTAAAATCACTTGAAATACGGCCGATGGTTGGACATATCCGGCAAGCCGGCGCAAGCGTCACATTTTAATATTAATTCGCTATATAATCACTATTTTATTTAATACTCAAGGATACATCATGAGCAGCATCGAACAACGCCTCGAATATCTGGAAGAGGCCAACGACGCTTTGCGTATGCAAAACCACGTCCTCGCCACCGCACTCAAAGGCCTTATCCGCTCCCTGCCCTCCGACATGGCCAACGATGCCGTAGAATCCATCCAGCTTGCCTTTGAAGATGCATTGGCGGAATTGAACTACGAAGACAGCCCGCACACCGACCTCTTCCATGACGTAACCTACGCATTTTTCCGAGAAAAAGACCACTGATTTCGGCCAGCATGTTCACAAAATTATGCTAAACTAAGATTTTATCCGTTAACATTTTATTAAGAAAGCACATATCATGAACATGAAAAAATGGCTGGCCACTGCCCTCGCTTGTTCCGCCCTTGCCCTGACTGCCTGCGGCGGTCAAAGCAACAATGCCTCTGCTCCTGCCGATAAAGTGTACCGTGTTGGCTCCAACGCCGAGTTTGCCCCATTTGAATCTTTGGATTCTGCAGGCAAAGTGGAAGGTTTTGACGTTGACTTGATGAACGCCATGGCTAAAGCCGGCAACTTCAAAGTCGAATTCAAACACCAGCCATGGGAAAGCCTCTTCCCTTCTCTGAACAACGGCGACGTGGACATCGTTATGTCCGGCGTAACCATCACTGACGACCGCAAACAAAGCATGCTCTTCAGTGATCCATACTTTGAAATCACCCAAGTTGTCCTCGTTCCGAAAGGCAAAAAAGTATCTTCTTCCGAAGACCTGAAAAACATGGCCAAAGTCGGCGTGGTAACCGGCTACACCGGCGACTTCTCCGTTTCCAAACTCTTGGGCAACGACAACCCGAAAATCGCACGCTTTGAAAGCGTTCCCCTGATTATCAAAGAATTGGAAAACGGCGGTTTGGATTCTGTAGTCAGCGACAGCGCGGTTATTGCCAACTATGTGAAAAACAACCCGACCAAAGGCCTGGATTTCATCTCCCTGCCTGACTTCACCATCGAAAACTACGGTATCGCTGCACGCAAAGGCGACGAAGCAACCATCAAAATGTTGAACGATGCGCTGAAAAAAGTACGCGAAAGTGGCGAATACGACAAAATTTACGCCAAATACTTTGCTAAAGAAGGCGAAAAAACCGAAGCAGCCAAATAATCCGGTTTGACTTCCTAAACTCAAGGCCGTCTGAAAAGTTTTCAGACGGCCTTTGTCTGGTTAACCTCATTTAACGCAAGCGTCCCCTATAATCCGCTTGTTTTTATCCTTCAAATGAAAGACACGCCATGATCAAACCCCTTATCCTCAGCCTCGCTGCCGCAACTGCTTTGGCCGCCTGCTCCGCTTCTGAAAAACAAGAATCTCCTAACCTCGGAGCAGCCAATCCGGCTTCCGAATTCTGCGTCAAACAAGGCGGCAAATCCGAAATCAAAAAAGACAAAGACGGTGGCGAATACGGCGTGTGCCACTTGCCTGACGGTAAAGTCGTTGAAGAATGGGAATATTTCCGTCAACACAACAAATAATTGCTCAATCATATAAAAGGCCGTCTGAACCCAAGTTTCAGACGGCGTTTCCTTTTAAACAGCGATTATTATACTTCCAATTTGGTCACGCCGCCCATATAAGGTTGCAACGCAGCAGGAACATTAATGCTGCCGTCGGCGTTTTGATGGTTTTCCAATACCGCCACCAAAGTACGGCCGACTGCCAAGCCTGAGCCGTTCAAAGTATGTACCAAACGGTTTTTACCGTTTTCATCTTTGAAACGCGCTTTCATACGGCGTGCTTGGAAATCTTCGCAGTTGGAGCAGCTGGAAATTTCGCGGTAGGTGTTTTGCGCAGGAACCCAAACTTCCAAGTCATAGGTTTTGGTTGCACCGAAACCCATGTCGCCGGTACACAAAGTAATCACGCGGTAGGGCAGTTCCAACGCTTTCAAAATATTTTCAGCATGGCCGACCATTTCTTCCAGCGCTTCGTATGATTTTTCTGGATGAACGATTTGCACCATTTCCACTTTGTCGAATTGGTGTTGGCGAATCAAACCGCGCACGTCTTTGCCGTATGCGCCCGCTTCGGAACGGAAACATGGAGAATGCGCAGTCAATTTCAACGGCAAATCGCTGCCTGCCACGATGCTGTCGGCAACAGTATTGGTCAGCGTCACTTCTGCGGTCGGAATCAGATATTGCGTTTTCTTGCTCTCGTCGCCGCCACGGGTAACGTGGAATAAATCTTCTGCAAATTTAGGCAGTTGGCCTGTACCTTGCAGGGTCAGATCATCCACAATGTAAGGCGTATAATGTTCGGTATAACCGTGTTTCAGCGTGTGCGTGTCCAGCATGAACTGAGCCAAAGCGCGATGCAGATGGGCGATTTGGCCTTTCATCACAGTAAAGCGTGCTCCGGACAGCTTCGCACCGCCTTCAAAATCCAAGCCCAAAGGCTCGCCCAAATCAACATGGTCTTTGATTTCAAAGTCAAATTCGCGCGGCGTGCCGACTTTGCGGACTTCAACGTTTTCAGTTTCATCTTTACCGGCAGGTACGCTTTCATGCGGCAAGTTTGGAATGGTCAGCAGCCAAGCGTCCAATTCTTTCTGAACAGCATCCAAATCAGCGGCAGCCTGCTCCAAATCCGCCTTGATTTGGGCAACCTGATCCATTGCAGCCTGAGCCTCTTCGTGTTTGCCTTGGCCTTTCAACGCGCCGATTTGTTTGGAAATACTGTTGCGTGAAGCCTGCAACTCTTCTGTTTTCACTTGAACGGCTTTGCGTTGTTCTTCCAAAGCGTTAAAACGCGCGGTATCAAACTCGTAACCGCGGGCGGCCAAACGTTCGGCAACTGCGGCGGTATTGCTGCGGAGCAATTGGATGTCTAACATTGTTTTCTCTCGTTAAGATTCAGAATGGCATTATTGTAAACCAATTTAAAGATATTTTCACAGCGGCTGGCCGTCTGAAAACAAAAAACGCCCCTACAAAAAGCAGGAGCGTTTTTTAAGAATTTTGGCACGCCCACGGGGATTCGAACCCCGGTTGCCGCCGTGAAAGGGCAGTGTCCTAGGCCTCTAGACGATGGGCGCATAACCGAAGCGCGAACTATACAGAAAGCCTTTTCTTCTGTCAACGCCTTTACTGCATTTTTAAAGATACTGCCGATTTCCGTATGTTATTTTCGCTGTATAATGCCGGTTTTAATAAAAAGGAAAACCCGCCATGTGGTTTAAGCAAATCAGTTTTTATCCGCTCAACAAAGACAAGTTGCCCGAATTGGAAGTCCTTGCCGACAAATTGGCGCAATCCGAATTTGCCCATTGTCAGGGTTTGGACTGGTTTAGCGAAGGCTTTGCCACGCCGGTTTCCTTTTCGCCCGAGCTGGTTTTCCCTGCCGATTACACCTGGCGCGTTGCTCTGAAAAAAGAAGAAAAAGTCCTTCCTGCCGGTGTCATCAGCGATATTTTGGATGAAAAGGTTTTGGAAATCCAAAACAACGAAGCGCGTAATGTCGGCCGTAAGGAAAAACAAGAGCTGAAAGAACAGATTACTGACGACCTGCTACCCCGTGCCTTTACGCGCAGCAGCCGCACACAGGCGATTTTTGACACGCGCCACGGGTATCTTTTAGTCAACAATGCCGCATCTGCCAAAGCGGAAAATATCCTGACTAAACTGCGCGAAGCCTTGGGCGGTCTTGAAGCAGCCCTACCCAACACCAAACAATCGCCATCCTCCCTGATGACCAGCTGGCTGCTGCAAGGCCATTGCGAAGGCGGTTTTGAATTGGACAGCGATTGCGAACTCAAAGGCGTAGGCGATGTTGTTCCGGTCGTCAAAGTTTCCAAACAAGACCTGACCGCCGATGAAGTGGTACAACACGTCAAAAACGGTAAAACCGTTACCCAACTGGGCTTGGTATGGCGCGAACAGATCGCGTTTATCCTCACCCAAGACTTTACGCTCAAACGCATCCAGTATCTGGACGTATTGCAAGAAGAAGCCGAAAGCAACGGCGACGATGCCGCCAGCCTTGCCTTTGCCTCGCAAATCCTGATGACCGAAGCCATCAGCACCATGTTGGAAGAACTGGTTTCTTATTTGGGCGGCTGGCAAGAATAATTTTTCAGACGGCCTTTTGATTGGGAAATATCAAAGGCCGTCTGAAATATAAATAGAAGTATCAGAAAGGATGTCATGATGTTGGGCGCAGTCATTGGCGATATTGCCGGATCACGATTCGAGTTTGACAACTACCGTCATACCGATTTTGACATTTTCAGCCCCGACAGCGACTTTACCGATGACACGATTTGCACTGTTGCTATTGCCGATTGGGTTTTACAAGGTTGTAACGATAATTTGGCCTCTATTTTGCAAGGCTGGTGTAGGGCATATCCCTGTCCGAAAGGCGCATATGGCGGCCGCTTCTCACAATGGATAGAATGGAAAGATCCAGAACCTTATAATAGCTGGGGCAACGGCTCGGCCATGCGTGTTTCTGCCGTCGGTTGGGCATTTGCCACATTGGAAGAAACCCTGCATTTTGCCGAACAATCCGCCATCGTGACGCACAACCACCCGAAAGGCATTAAAGGCGCGCAAGCCGTAGCCGCCGCCATCTTTTGGGCACGTACCGGTATAGGCAAAGCGCAAATCAAAGAAAACATTACACGACAATTCGGCTACGACTTGAGCCAAAGTTGTGACCAAATCCGCCCGCATTATCATTTCAACGAAAGCTGTCAGGAAACCGTACCTCAAGCGATTACCGCCTTTCTTGAAAGCGATGATTTTGAACACGCCATCCGACTGGCAGTTTCCCTGGGCGGAGACAGTGATACCTTGGCAGCCATTACCGGCAGTATTGCCGAAGCCTGCTACGGCATCCCTACGGCCATGCGCGAACACGCTTTAGCCATATTGCCACGCCGTATTGCTGAAACCCTGCTGACTTTTGAATCCCAATATCAGGCCGTCTGAAACTGCCTGCAAAAAGGAATAATTAATGATGAAATACCTCGCCCTACTCCCTATCGCCTTCATGCTGGGTACACCTGCCATTGCCGAAACCATCAATCCTTATCAGGAAAAAGGTTGCGCTTATGATGGCGATGTCGGCAAAGACGGCAAACCGTCCGGTAAAGGTACATGGAAATGCCAAGACGGCCGCAGCTATGTCGGCACATTTAAAAACGGTAAATTTGACGGCAAAGGCGCATATACCATTTCCGGCAACGGCGAAACCTTTATCGAACCTTTCTCCTCCAACAGCGCCAAATTACGCAATATGACGCTGGAAGGCATGTTCAAAAAAGGCAAGGCACACGGAAACTTTACCGCCTCTCAAAACGGCACACCCGTCTTCATCATGAAATGCGAAGACGGTATGATTAAAGAAGTCAAACTGCCTAAGAAATCTACTTCCAAAACCAAATAAACAGCCTTTCAGACGGCCTTATCCATATTTCAGGCCGTCTGAAACATCAATTAACAAGCCTGCCTAAAGGCTGTTGTATTGATTTTAAAGAATTTCCAAACAACCCTTACCCCAGGACAACCACCATGAGCATTAAATCCGACAAATGGATACGCCGCATGGCCGAAGAACACGGCATGATTGAGCCGTTCGAGCCCAACCAAATCAAAGAGGCCAACGGCCAACGCATCATTTCCTACGGCACATCCAGCTACGGCTACGACATCCGTTGCGCCAATGAATTCAAAATCTTCACCAATATCAACAGCACCATCGTCGACCCGAAAAACTTCGACCCGAAAAACTTCGTTACAGTCGAAGACGACTGCTGCATCATTCCGCCCAACTCCTTTGCACTGGCGCGCACAGTCGAATATTTCCGCATCCCGCGCAACGTCCTGACCGTCTGCCTAGGCAAATCCACTTACGCTCGCTGCGGCATTATCGTCAACGTTACCCCGTTCGAGCCCGAGTGGGAAGGCTACGTTACGCTTGAATTTTCCAACACCACCCCCCTGCCTGCCAAAATCTACGCCGGCGAAGGCGTGGCCCAAGTCTTGTTCTTTGAAAGCGATGAAGTCTGCGAAACTTCATACAAAGATCGCAACGGCAAATACATGGGGCAAACCGGTGTTACCTTGCCTAAGACCTAATGTACAAAATATAAAAAGGCCGTCTGAAGTTTCAGACGGCCTTTTATCATTTCATTTAGAAACGGCGTTTCAGCTTACAAGCCTGCAAGATATGAACAGCAAGTTCTTCCACTGATTTATCCGTTGTATTGGTAAACGGCACTCCGTGGCGTTTGAACATATTTTGTGCATCAGCAATCTCGCTGCGGCAAGTATCGATTTTGGCATAGGTCGAATTAGGACGGCGCTCCTGACGGATAGCCTGTAGACGCTCGGGTTGAATAGTCAAACCAAACAGCTTGTCTTTATAAGGTTTAACCATACGCGGCAAATCGGTTGATTCCAAGTCATCGGGAATCAATGGATAGTTTGCGGCGCGGATACCGTATTGCAGAGCCAAATAAAGACAAGTCGGCGTTTTGCCCGAACGGGATACGCCCATCAAAATCACATCCGCTTCCTGCAGATTTTTATCGCTGACACCGTCATCATGGTTGAGCGAGAAGTTCACTGCTTCCATACGTGCGTCATAACGCTTGGTATTACCGATACTATGATGGCCTCGCTCAGCAATCGTTGCTTCAACATTCAATTCTTTTTCCAGCAAACCCAAGAACGTTTCAAAGAAATCAATATGGAATGCATTGGATTTTTTGATGATTTCACGGATTTCATCATTTACCACGCTGACAAAAGCAATCGGACGATCGCCAAACTGTTCGGCTGTCTTATTGACTTCATCCACTACGGCCAACGCTTTTTCAGGCGTATCGATAAATGGATGAACATGGCGCTTGAACTCGACATTGCCGAATTGGTTCAACAGGGCTTCACCGATATTTTCAGCGGTCAGACCGGTGCGGTCGGAAATATAGAAGACTTGGCGTGGAGCAGTCATAATGAATCCTTCTGAGGGTAACGTTTCAGACGGCAATCATAGCAGTTACAGCCTTTGCAATAAAGCGATTCCCGGTAGATTACACAGGATTACAACAAATTTGAACAAATTTTAAATTGGAATAAAATTTTATTTTCCCAAATTTATTGGAATTTTGTTCTAAATTTGCAAAGTAAATTTAGATTCTTAAATTTATTAACTTATTTTGTTTCCCATATTTAACAAGAAGATAACACGTAAAAACATGAATCTGATATTCATATTTCAGAAGGCTACACGTCTGAAAAGCACAATATCACAGACGAATTTGTGATTTTTAAAAAGATAAAACACATGACAGCCATCAAACGAATGGCTACAATAAGCAGGCGGATTTGTTTCTTTTTTAACATTTTTGGATTGGATTGGACACACAAATGGCCGAAAACTACGTTATTTGGTTTGAAAACCTGCGTATGACTGACGTTGAGCGAGTGGGCGGTAAAAATGCCTCTTTGGGCGAAATGATCAGCCAACTGACTGAAAAAGGCGTGCGCGTTCCCGGCGGTTTTGCAACCACAGCCGAAGCTTATCGTGCTTTCCTGGCTCACAATGGTCTGAGCGAGCGTATTTCCGAAGCCCTGAAACAGCTGGATGTTGAAGACGTTGCCGAATTGGCACGCGTGGGTAAAGAAATCCGTCAATGGATTTTGGATACTCCGTTCCCTGAGCAGCTGGATGCTGAAATCGAAACAGCTTGGAACAAAATGGTTGCCGATGCCGGCGGTGCGGACATTTCCGTTGCCGTACGTTCTTCCGCAACAGCAGAAGACTTACCGGACGCTTCTTTCGCCGGCCAACAAGAAACCTTCCTGAACATCAACGGCTTGGATAACGTTAAAGAAGCAATGCGTCATGTATTCGCTTCCCTGTACAACGACCGTGCCATTTCTTACCGTGTACACAAAGGCTTCGAACACGACATCGTTGCCCTTTCTGCCGGCGTACAACGCATGGTGCGTTCTGACAGCGGTGCTTCCGGTGTGATGTTTACCATCGATACCGAATCCGGTTACGACCAAGTCGTTTTCGTTACCTCTTCTTACGGTCTGGGTGAAAACGTCGTACAAGGCGCGGTAAACCCTGACGAATTCTATGTATTCAAACCTACTTTGAAAGCAGGCAAGCCGGCTATCCTGCGCAAAACCATGGGTTCGAAACAAATCAAAATGATCTTTACCGACAAAGCCGAAGCCGGTAAATCTGTAACCAACGTTGATGTACCTGCAGAAGACCGTCAACGCTTCTCCATTACCGACGCCGAAGTAACCGAGTTGGCTCATTACGCGCTAACCATCGAAAAACACTACGGCCGCCCAATGGACATCGAATGGGGCCGCGACGGCTTGGATGGCAAACTCTACATCCTGCAAGCGCGTCCTGAAACCGTGAAATCTCAAGAAGACGGCAGCCGCAACCTGCGCCGCTTCTCTATCAACGGCGAAAAGGTTGTCTTGTGCGAAGGCCGTGCCATCGGTCAAAAAGTCGGTCAAGGTAAAGTTCGCTTGGTGAAAGATGCTTCCGAGATGGATTCCGTTGAAGCAGGCGACGTACTCGTTACCGACATGACCGACCCGGATTGGGAACCGGTAATGAAACGTGCTTCTGCCATCGTTACCAACCGTGGTGGCCGTACCTGCCACGCAGCGATTATCGCGCGTGAATTGGGTATTCCGGCTGTTGTAGGTTGTGGCGACGCTACTGATCTGCTGTCTGAAGGCCAAGAAGTGACCGTATCTTGTGCCGAAGGCGATACCGGCTTCATCTACTCCAGCTTGCTGGACGTACAAATTACCGATGTTGCTTTGGACAACATGCCTAAAGCGCCTGTAAAAGTGATGATGAACGTTGGTAACCCTGAATTGGCATTCAGCTTCGCCAACCTGCCTAGCGAAGGTATCGGCTTGGCGCGTATGGAATTCATCATCAACCGTCAAATCGGTATCCACCCTAAAGCCTTGTTGGAATTTGACAAACAAGACGACGAGTTGAAAGCGGAAATTACCCGCCGCATCGCTGGCTACGCTTCTCCTGTCGACTTCTATGTCGATAAAATCGCAGAAGGTGTGGCAACTTTGGCTGCTTCGGTTTATCCACGCAAAACCATCGTTCGTATGTCTGACTTCAAATCCAACGAGTACGCTAACTTGGTGGGTGGCAGCATCTATGAACCGCACGAAGAAAACCCAATGTTGGGCTTCCGTGGTGCAGCGCGTTATGTAGCCGATAACTTCAAAGACTGCTTCGCACTCGAGTGTAAAGCCTTGAAACGCGTTCGCGATGAAATGGGTTTGACCAACGTCGAAATCATGATTCCATTCGTTCGTACCTTGGGTGAAGCAGAAGCTGTTGTTAAAGCCCTGAAAGAAAACGGTTTGGAACGCGGCAAAAACGGCCTGCGCCTGATCATGATGTGCGAGTTGCCAAGCAACGCTGTATTGGCAGAACAATTCCTGCAATACTTCGACGGCTTCTCCATCGGTTCTAACGACATGACCCAGCTGACCCTCGGCCTCGACCGTGACAGCGGTTTGGTATCTGACTCCTTCGACGAGCGTAACCCTGCCGTTAAAGTGATGTTGCACTTGGCAATCTCTGCCTGCCGCAAACAAAACAAATACGTCGGTATTTGCGGTCAAGGCCCATCAGACCATCCGGACTTTGCCAAATGGCTGGTTGAAGAAGGTATCGAAAGCGTATCGCTCAACCCTGATACCGTCATTGAAACCTGGCTGTATCTGGCTAACGAATTGAATAAATAAGTTCAATGAGACAAAAATCCCCTGCCCATTTATCCCGGCAGGGGATTTTTATTGCCTTTCAATGCCGTCTGAAAAAACTTTCACTTTCTTTTACCTTACCGAAAAAATCCTTTATCATCAAAATGATAAAAAAATATGCCGCCATATCCACAAATTTTAAATGTTAATATACTGCCTTTCTGTATTTTATCCCGTGTCTTTTGAGTGAACCTTTTTCCACTCTTCCTATCTATCATACGCAGCATAACGATACATTTTGAAATATCCCATGAATACAAACTTTATTTCCACCTTTCAGACGGCCTTAAAACGTCTGGCACTCATCAGCACCATTGCCGTCTTAGCAGCCTGCGCCGGCAACAATACCTCTTCCAACCGCGCCGTACCTGACGGCTACTACAAAGTCCGCCCTGGCGATACCCTGACCCAAATCGCCAAACGCTACGGACAAAATGTCAACACACTGGTTGCATGGAATAACCTTCCCAACGCCTCACAAATCGAAGTCGGCCAAGTATTGCGCGTCCGCCGTCATGTTGCCTCACGCAGCACTGCAACGCAGCAACGCCAAACCACTGCCGTTACCCCGATCAACCGATTGAACCTGCAATGGCCGACCGATAACGCTTCATCCTCCATTATCCAACGCTACAACGGCACCACCAGCAAAGGCATAGATATTGCAGGCACGCAAGGCCAACAAATCCGTTCTGCCGCAGCCGGTACCGTCATCTACGTTGGCGAAGAAGTCCGCGGCTACGGCAAGCTGATTTTAATTAGCCACAATGAATACACCATTACCGCCTACGCCCACAACGACACGCTTTTGGTACAAAAAGATCAAAAAGTCCAAGCAGGCCAAGTTATCGCCACCATGGGCAGCAGCGATTCAGACAGCGTCAAACTTCATTTTGAAGTACGTCTAAACGGCAAAGCAGTCGATCCCCTGCCTTATTTGACCAGAACAAATTAATACCTCAATCAAAAGGCCGTCTGAAACAAAATTATTTCAGACGGCCTTTTGATTTGTCTCACCATAACACTCATTTCAACAAAGTATTGACCAACTTAACTTATGTTGATTGAGTGAAAACGCCGTTATACAATGACAACTCTTTTTAACATTTTATTTTAGGTGCCCTACTATGTCTCCTAACCGCATTCTTGCAACCGCACTCTTGTTTGCGTCTGCATTTGCCAGTGCAGATGTCCATATTGATGAAAGCATCCCTTACCGCGACAAAGAAGAAATCGATACCCGTATCGTTTCTGAATGTTTAGAAGTGGGCAGCATTATGTCCAAATCTTTGCAAGAAACTGCAGCCAAAAGTGATGTAACTGTTGTCCGTGACGGTAAAAAACAAGGCACATACGCAGATATCGCCATTACTTCCGCTATGAGCGCAGGCAATGCCTTTATCGGTCACGCCAAAGGTATGGCGGTTTCAGCCGCTTTGTATGTTGACGGCAAACAAGTTAATAAAAAAACCTTCACCCGCAACTCTTCCGGCGGCATGTTTGGCGCTTATAAAAGCTCTTGCGCCGTCTTGAACCGCACTTCTAAAGTATTGGGTTCAGATATTGCCCAATGGGTGGTCCGCGAACAAAAAAACGCTCAAGATAAATAAAACCCCAATTTGATAAAGGCCGTCTGAAAAACCGTATTTCAGACGGCCTATATATTTTCTATTTCTCTAGGAACAAAGAAATAAATTATCCATTAATCATTGTCAGAAATAGAGAATTTTATTTCCAACGCCCTTGATTTTAGAATATCTACCCTCAATTATTAAAACTATAAGAATTTTGTATATGAGCAGTCAAAGGAATAACATGGCAGAAAAAAACTATTATGAAATACTAGGCGTTGCCAAAGATGCGGATGAGGCCGAAATCAAAAAAGCCTACCGAAAACTGGTGCGCAAATACCACCCCGATGTCAGCAAAGAACCTGACGCAGCCGAACGTACGGTAGAAATCAACCGTGCCTACGAAACGCTTTCCGACAAAGAAAAGCGGGCTGAATACGATGAAATGTTGGCTAATCCTTACGGACGCAGCGCCGGAGGAAATCCGTTCGGTCAAGGCGGCAATCCGTTTGGCAATGGATTTAACGGTGGCGGCTTCCACTATGAACGTCATGAAGGCGAACCGTTCGGAGCGGGAGACTTCAATTTTGAAGATCTGTTTTCATCATTCCGCCAATCCCACACTCGTTCCGAGCAACCCCGCGGCCCAATAAAAGGCGAGGATCAACATGCTGAATTGAGTATTGATATTTACGCAGCGTATGTTGGCGCAGAACGTAGCATGACTTTGAATGTGCCAACTCTAGACGAATACGGACGTGCGGTTTATCAAAATAAAACCCTCAACGTCAAAATCCCCAAAGGCATTGCAGAAGGCCAACAAATCCGTTTGGCCGGTCAAGGTTTGCCGGGATATAACGGTGGAGAAAACGGTGACTTGTACTTAAAAATCAAGTTCCACGACCAACCTGATTTATACGTCAAAAACAGGAAAGACGTATATCAAACAATAGATGTCAAACCTTGGGAAGCCGTATTGGGCGGCAAAATCATCGTCCCTACCGCTTCAGGCCGCTTACAGGTCAATCTGCCTGCCAACAGCCAAAGCGGTAAAAGCATCCGCCTCAAAGGCAAAGGTATTCCTGCAAAAGAAGCCGGAGACCTTTATCTCAATATCCGCATTAATGTTCCGCCAGTAGAGAGCGAAGCCGACCGTGCCGCATGGGAAAAATTGGCCGAACACTTTGCCGCGAAACAAGCATAAGAGAAAGGATAAATTATGATTCAGTCTTCCGATATTACCCTTACTTTTGAAGAAATCGTTGCCGCCAGCCGCTGCCGTCGTGATTGGCTGTTGGAACTTATAGCAGAAGACATCATCAGTATCGATGGTGCGCCCGAAAAAAGCACCTTCAGTGGTTTTCATCTTGCCCGCATCCGTCGCGCACAACGCTTAAGCCGTGATTTTGAGGCCGGCATTCCCGCATTGGGGCTGATTATGCGGCTGTTAGACGAGGTAGAAGAACTCAGAAAAATACAGCGTCCGCTGGTACTACTCGAAGAAGAGTAAATATCGACAAGTTGTTCGATTAAATATTGATGACAAGAAAAAGTTTTTGATGTTTATTGATATTCTATAATGAAAGGCCGTCTGAAAATATTTTCAGACGGCCTTTTTATGCCTTCATTAACAACAGCGTCCGCCGTTGCCGCCGCAACGGCGTTTGCGGCAGTAGTCTTGAAATTGCAGCTCAGTCATGACCGGCGCGTTGGGATTATGTCTGCGCTGGCGGGCAACGTAGTTTTCATAATCTGGAACACCGGCCATCAAGTTTGCTGTCAGCTTGATGGTTTTCCACCAAGATGCAAGCTTATGCTTCATTCTGAGCCTCCGGCTGTTTACCGTCGCGGTACACTGCTGGAATTTCTTTAGCAGTTGGCCAGCCGACTTTGCGGGCTTTCATGGCAGTATGGAAACCGTATACGGCGACAATCACGACAACTGCCAGGAACAAAGCGGTCAGACCGGCATTGATTTGGTCGTTGAAGATGATTTGTGACATTTCGCCAATGTCTTTAGCTGGAGCAAGGACTTTGCCTGAAGCCAAGGCATCGCGGTATTTGCCTGCGTGAGCCAAGAAGCTGACGCGTGGGTCGCTGTGGAACAGTTTTTGCAAACCGGCATAGCAGGTCACAAACAATACGCCGAAAGCAGGAACTAAGGTTACCCAAACATAGCGGTCGCGTTTCATTTTCACCAATACAACGGTACACATGATCAACGCTACGCCTGCAAGCATTTGGTTGGCGATACCGAACAACGGCCAGAGCGAGTTGATACCACCCAGAGGGTCGGTTACGCCGGTATAGAGGAAGTAACCCCACAATGCCACAGCCAAGAATGTTGCAACCAAGTTGGCAGGGATAGAGTCGGTGTTACCGAATGGTTTGTAGAAGATACTGCCCAAGTCTTGGATCATGAAACGGGCAACGCGTGTACCGGCGTCAACCGCGGTCAAGATGAACAAGGCTTCAAACAACAAGGCAAAGTGATACCAGAATGCCATCATGGCTTCGCCCGGAATCAGACGGCTCATGATGTGTGCCATACCGACTGCGAGGGTTGGCGCGCCGCCTGCACGAGACAGAATGGTGTTTTCGCCCACTTCTTTAGCAGTGTGCAACAGGGTTGCGGCATCAACAGGGAAGTTCAGTTTAGTGGTGATGACTTCGGCAGCAGTATTGGCATCTGTACCAATCAGCGCGGCCGGGCTGTTCATCGCGAAGTACACGCCTGGATCAAGCGAAGTGGCGGCAGCCAGAGCCATAATGGCCACAAAGCTTTCCATAATCATGCCACCGTAGCCGATCATGCGGACGTGGGTTTCGTTTTCCACCATTTTTGGCGTGGTACCTGAAGAAATCAGCGCATGGAAGCCTGAAACCGCACCACACGCAATGGTAATGAACAAGAATGGGAACAATGCACCGGAGAATACCGGACCTGAACCATCGATGAAGTGGGTAACTGCAGGCATTTGCAGCGTTGGGTTAACAATAACGATACCCAAAGCCAAAGCTGCAATCGTACCGATTTTCAGGAAGGTAGACAGATAATCGCGTGGAGTCAACAAGAGCCAAACCGGCAATACGGAAGCCACGAAACCGTAAATCATAATCGCCCAAGTCAGCTGAATGCCGTCAAGGTCGAACCAGTGACCAAAGGAGCTGTGGGCAACATCTTCACCGTAAATCACGGCCAACATCAACAAAATAAAGCCGACGATGGAAATCTCGCCAATTTTGCCCGGACGGATATAACGGGTGTAGATACCCATAAACAAGGCAATCGGCATAGTCGCTGCTATGGTGAACGTACCCCAAGGGCTGTGAACCAATGCTTTCACAACGATCAGCGCCAACACCGCCATGATGATGACCATAATCATCAAAATACCGATGGATGCAATCACGCCGGGAACGGTACCGAGTTCTTGTTTCACGATATCGCCCAAAGACTTACCGTCACGGCGCATAGAAACAAACAGTACCATCATGTCCTGTACGGCACCGGCAAATACCACGCCGAAAATAATCCACAAAGTACCGGGCAGATAACCCATTTGCGCTGCCAATACAGGACCAACCAGAGGGCCTGCGCCGGCAATAGCGGCAAAGTGGTGACCGAACAGTACGCCTTTATGTGTGGGCACATAGTCCAAGCCGTCATTGTGGCGTTCTGCTGGAGTCAGACGGTTAGGATCAAGCTGCATCACACGATTGGCAATGTAAAGACTGTAAAAACGGTAGGCAATGCAGTACACCGAAATGGCGGCCGTAACCATCCAAATCGCACTGACTTGCTCGCCACGGCTGAGAGCTAAAGTAGTAAAGGAGGCCAAGCCTACCAAAACCACAATGCCCCAGATCAAAAATGATTTGAGCGATTTCATTGATTTATCCTTAAAACGTGATGCACAAAGGCTTGCTTTAGCGACAAACTGCCTTAATGCGCTTCAGAAAGACCAATCATTATAGTCTTCATGATTTCAGAGTGAAATGTCATTTCAACCCAAATTCGACTGAAAACAAAATGATTAGTTCGTCCGTAAGATTAACACAAACAGACAATACACCCTTTAGTTTTTACTTTAGAACTAAAAATTTCTTAACATATCGCAAGTGAAAGGCCGTCTGAAAACCCAAATCTTCAGTTTTCAGACGGCCTGACAAACGGTCAATGCTATAATCCGACATTCCCATTTCTCTATATTGCCATACCATGCAAAACAACGATTCCGAAACCATGCGCCTCTCCAAACGCATGGCACAATTAGGTTTATGCTCGCGCCGCGAGGCAGACAGCTACATCGAGCAAGGCTGGGTCAAAGTCAACGGCCAAACCGCTGTACTCGGTCAAAAAGTCACTGAGCGCGACCGCATCGACCTCAACAAACAAGCCCATGAAAAACAAGCCGCACGCGTAACCATCCTGCTGAACAAACCCGTCGGCTACGTCAGCGCGCAGGCAGAAAAAGGCTATAAATCCGCTGCCGAACTCATTACCGCCGACAACCATTGGGAAGGCGACGACAGCCGTATCCCTTTCAGCGAAAAGCACAAATTCGGCTTAGCCCCTGCCGGCCGCCTGGATATCGACTCCGTCGGATTATTGGTACTCACTCAGGACGGCCGCATTGCCAAACAACTGATTGGCGAAAACAGCAGCAGCGAAAAAGAATACCTCGTCCGCGTCCGCGGCAAACTGGACGACAAAGGCCTCGCCCTGCTCAACCACGGCTTGAGTTTGGACGGAGAAAAATTGCGCCCCGCCAAAGTCGAATGGCAAAACGAAGACCAGTTACGCTTTATTTTACGACAAGGCAAAAAACGCCAAATCCGCCGCATGTGCGAACTGGTCGGCCTGCGTGTCGTTGGTTTGAAACGCATCCGCATGGGCAAGGTCAAACTCGGCAGACTGCCGCCGGGCAAATGGCGTTATTTACGCGCTGACGAATCGTTTTAATTGCAGATAACAAAAAGGCCGTCTGAAAACACATTTCAGACGGCCTGATCTTTTACTGCTTACTCAATATAAGTAAACTTCGCACGTTTGATATTGCAGAGGATTTCGTACGGAATCATACCGGCAACTTCAGAAACTTCATTGATATTAATCACATCGCCCCAAAGCTCGACTTCCGCGCCCAAGCCCTCTTTCGAGGCTTCCAGCTCAACCGTAATCATATCCATAGATACCCTGCCGATAATACGGCTGCGTTTGCCATCCACCGCCACAGGGGAATTAGTGGAAGCGCGACGCGGATAACCGTCGGCATAGCCGCAGGCAATCAAACCGACACGGGTAGATTTGCTGGTGTAGAACGTTGCACCGTAACCAATCGGAGAATGCGGCTGCAACACACGCTCGCCAAAAACGCGGGAAGTCAGACGCATAACAGGTTTCAAACGCTCATCCACGCCGCCGAAAGGCGAAATACCATATAAGGCCAGACCGGCACGTCCCCAATCGCGCCGCGCTTCAGGCACGTTCAAAATCGCGGCGGAATTGGCCAAACTCTCTTCGCCTTCCAAACCTTCACATGCCAAATCAAACGCTTCAAGCTGCATTTCGGTCATGCCGTTTTCCAGCTCGTCCGCGCAGGCAAAATGGCTGAATTTCACAATGTTTTCAACCGATTCAGATTGTTTCAATGCTGTATAGGCAGCAGCATAGTTATGCGGAAAGAAACCGGCACGGTGCATACCCGAGTCCATTTTCAGCCATACGGTTGTCGGACGTTGCCACTCATGATGTACAAACGCCTCCAGCTGCCATTGGCTGCCGATTGCCGGCCACAAATCATAACGGTCAACATCCGCATACTCGGCAGCATCAAACACGCCTTCCAACAAAACAATCGGGTTTTTAATGCCGTTTTGACGCAATTCCACGCCTTCATCTACCGTTGCCACCGCAAAGCCGTCGGCAATATCCGCCAACGCGTGTGCGCATCTGACCGCGCCATGCCCGTAAGCATCGGCCTTAATCACAGCCAACAATTTATTGCCGTGCAACTCTTTGAGAAAACGATAATTTTGACGTAAATTATCCAAACGGATTTGCGCATTGAGCGGACGCATAATGTATTCCTCTTATCGGCATTCCGATTCAAACGGCCTGCCCTATTACTTTGAAGCAAATATTATAGGTCAAAAACTACACAGGATTCCATGAAATACACAAGAATAATCTATTCATAATTTAGGCCTCATGCGCGCCTTTAGGCATTTATGCTTCTTCTCAACCTGTTTTAAGGTTATGATTCAATCCAAATGAAAACGACAGACATCAAGGCCATGAAAGAACTCGACAAAACCGACTTAAAAATTCTCAAGCTCCTACAACAAAATGCACGTATCCCCATGACCGAATTGGCTGAAAAAGTCGGCCTCTCTACCACGCCGGTAACCGAACGCGTCCGCCGCTTGGAACGCGACAACCTTATTACCGGCTATCACGCCCATCTGAATCCCCATGCTTTAGGTCAAAGCCTCTTGGTCTTTGTCGAGCTGAAACTGCGCTCCAAATCCGGCAATATTTTTGAAGACTTCAAACGCGAAGTGCTGAAGATTCCGCAAATTCTAGAATGCCACTTGGTCTCCGGCGAATACGACTACCTTATCAAAGTCCGCCTGCCCAATATGTCCGCCTATCGCGATATGCTCGGCAATATCCTGCTGCAACTGCCGGCTGCAGCCGAAAGCCGCAGCTATGTTGTCATGGAAGAAGTCAAAGAAGAAGTGGTATTAGATATCTAATTCTATTCAACAAACAGAGGCCGCCTGAAAGATTACAACATTCAGACGGCCTTTATTTTAAATAGGCAAAAAAAATGCACACATTCGACAGAATGCGTGCCAAGTCTACAAAGGAGAAATAGAGGAGAAACTATTAACTGACTACTCGAACCAGCTAACGAAACGAATTATGCAACAAGATATTCAACCGCGCAAGTATTTTTCTTGTAAAGTTTCTTAATTGTTCGATTTACAAATTTTAAATGTAATCATATTTCAATACAGATAAAAAAATGCGCATATCGTTTCGATATGCGCCAAGTCTACAAAGGAGAAATAGAGGAGAAAAATCAAGCTGCATCAAGCAACTCAACGGCGCGAATTATCCTAGCCTTCTACCCCCCTGTCAACTGTTTTCCTATCTATTTTCAAGTATTTTGCCAAAAAACAACAAATCCGCTATTCCCCTCTTTTTCTTGCTATTTTCGCCCATATATAAGAAAAATTTAGGGCCGTCTGAAACTTATATTGCCACTCAAGATAAACGGCTCCATACTCACACATTCATCGTCCATATCAACCCAAGCCAAAGACCATGACCGCCCCACTCTCCCTTGCCGTTGTCGGCCATACCAACACAGGCAAAACCTCGCTCTTACGTACACTTTTGCGCGACAGTACCTTCGGCGAAGTGAAAAACGCGCCATCCACCACGCGCCATGTCGAAGAAGCCCTTATCAACGACGGCGACGACAGCTTGGTTTACCTCTACGACACCCCCGGCCTTGAAGATGCCGGCGGCGTGTTGGACTGGCTGGAAACCCATACATCCGCACGCGATGACGGCATTGAGCGCATCCAGCAGTTCCTCAGCAATCATGAGGCGCATCACGAGTTCAACCAAGAAGCCAAAGTGCTGCGCCAAGTCATGCAAAGCGATATGGCCATTTACGTTATCGATGCGCGGGAACCCGTCCTCGACAAATACAAAGACGAACTAACCATTTTGTCATGGTGCGCCAAGCCCATCATGCCCGTGTTCAACTTCACCCAAAATCAAGACCTGACCGCTTGGACCAATATGCTCGCCCGTCGAACCCTGCATGTTTACGCCGGTTTCGATACCGTTGCCTTCGACTTTGAAGGCGAAATCCGATTGTGGGACAACCTTGCCACCATGTTACCTAAGCGCGACATCCTCGACCGCCTCATCAATATGCGCCGTCGCGAGTGGCAACGGCTGGATATGGAAGCGCGCCGTGAAATTGCCGATTTTCTGCTGGATGCCGCCGCATTCACCCAAGAAATTGCCGAAAACGACGACCCAGCCCCGACTTTGGAAGCCATGCAATCGGAAATCCGCCAACTCGAGCGGCAAATGCAACAACGCCTGTTCACACTTTACCGCTTCTATCACGACGAAGTCGGCAGCGACAGCACATGGATGCCCAAAGCCTTCAAACAAGATCCGTTTGACAGCGAGTTGCTCAAACATTACGGCATCCGTACCGGTACCGGCGCAACCGCAGGCGCACTCATCGGCCTAGGTTTGGATATTGCCACGCTTGGCGGCTCGCTTGGTTTGGGTACCGCTATCGGCGGACTATTGGGCGGTATTTTGCCCAATGCCCAAGACATCACCGACAAAATCAACGGTCGACAAACCCTGCATATCGATCCGGAAACCCTTACCCTACTTGCTGCACGCGCACTGGATTTGTTGCACGTCTTGCAAACGCGCGGCCATGCGGCTCAATCGCATATCGAGCTAAACGAACGTAAAGCGCCCTGGAATGCGGCCAAATTGCCAAGCGAACTCAACAAAGCGCGCAGCAACCGCAAATGGTCTTCGCTCAACACACACCAGCCCGAAGCCAGCCGTAACGGACGCGCAGCCTATGTCGCCACTTTAAGCGAGAAATTAAAAACTTAGAATTACCATATAACAAAAGGCCGTCTGAAACCCAAATGTTTCAGACGGCCTTTTAATCTTAGCAGGCAAATACTTATTCGGCAGCTTTGGTTTCGCGTTTCAAACCGCCACCAAGTGCTTTATACAAGTCGGCAAGATTTTCCAAACGGGTCAGCTGATTAGCCAAAAGAGCAGTTTCTGCACTGTAATTGCTACGCTCGGCATCCAGCAAATCCAATGCGCTGGATACACCATGTTTGTAGCGCAGGCTGATGAGGCGCAGGCTATCGTTGTAGGCACGGCTTTGTTTGCTCAAAGCGTTATAGCTTTTATCCAGCTGTTCGCGTGCAACCAACGCATTGGAAACGTCTTTAAATACAGATTGAACAGCGGCTTCATAAGCAACGATTTGTGCCTGTTGGCGCAGTTTGGCTACGTCAAGATTGGCTTTGTTTGTGCCCCAGTCAAAGATAGGCAGGGTAATGGACGGTGCAAAAGCCCAAATACCCGTGCCGCTCTTAAACAGGCCGCTCAACTCGCCGGAAGCTGTACCGACCGAACCGGTCAGGCTGATGCGTGGGAAAAACGCCGCACGAGCCGCGCCGATATTGGCATTGGCTTGTTTGAGCGCATGTTCGGCTGCACGGATATCCGGACGGTTGAGCAACACGTCCGAACTCAAACCGGCAGGCAGTTTGGTCATTTTGAACTGCTTGCTCAAAGGCAGACCGGCAGGTAAGTCTTCGGGCAAAGGTTGATTAATCAACATAGCCAAAGAATTGCGTGCTTGCTCGCGGTTTTTCACTGCAGATGCGTAATCGGCTTTGGCCGATTCGATCAGCGCTTCCTGTTGGCGCAAATCAACGGCGGAAATCACGCCGGCCTTATGGCGTAATTGCGAGAGCTTGTAAGTCGCTTCACGGGTTTGCAACACACGTTGTGCCAATGCCATGGTTTCTTCCGCGTAGCGTTCATTAAAGTAGGCTTTGGCAACGGTAGAAATCAAGGTCAGATGGGCGGCATCGCGGTTTGCGGCCACATTGAAATAACCTTGCAACGCGGCTTCACTGGTACTGCGGACACGTCCGAAGAGGTCAAGCTCATAAGAGGCTGCACCCAAACCCACGCTGTATTGGCTGCTGACGCTGCCGCCGCTCAAGCTGCCTTGACGCGAACCTGTACCGCTGGCATTAACGGTTGGCAACAAATTATTACGCGCAATCATGTATTGCTTGCGGTAGATTTCCGCATTCAGCGCGGCTGTACGCAAATCGGTATTGCGTTCCAATGCGATGCTGATTAGACGGTGAAGGCGCGGATCAGCAAAGTAATCTTGCCAACCCAATTCGGCGGCACGGATACCGTCGTCAACTGTGTCGTATTTAAACGTATCGGCCACAGCAACTTGGGGCTGCTCATATTTCGGCATCATGGTACAGGCCGACAAAGCCACGGCGGCGGCAACGGCGGTCAGTACAGGTTTGAATGTAATCTTCTTCATTTTAGAATCCTTTAGCATTTTGAGGCCGTCTGAAAAGTTTTCAGACGGCCTTTGCTTTAGTGCTTGTCTGAATCGTGTTTACCGTCTTCAATCATGCCTGCTTCAGCGGCGTGTTTGGCGGCCATCTCATGCTCATGTGCAGTTTCTTTAAAGAATTTGCGCACAACCACATAGAACAAAGGCACAAGGAATACAGACAGAATCGTACCGATCAACATACCCCAGAACACGGTCGTACCAATCGCACGTTGGCTGGCGGAGCTGGCACCGCTGGCAACATAGAGCGGTACCACGCCCAAGATGAAGGCGAACGAAGTCATGATAATCGGACGGAAACGCAGGTGTGCGGCGGCAAGCGCAGCTTCAAGCGCGCTCTTGCCTTGCGCTTGCAGGTCTTTGGCAAACTCGATAATCAAAATCGCGTTTTTCGCACTCAAACCCATCACCGTAACGAAACCGACTTGGAAGTAGATATCGTTGGCGTATGCCGGAATACTGCCCAGCAGCGCTTCAAACATGTTGCGGCCGGTCACGCCCAATGCCGCGCCAATCAAGCCCAACGGAATCACAAGGATAACCGCCAACGGGATAGACCAGCTTTCGTACAAAGCAGCCAATACCAAGAATACAGCGGCAGCGGCCAATGCGTACAACACGACAGTTTGCGAGCTGCCTTTGGCCTCTTCACGAGACTGACCGCCCCATTCCAGACTGTAACCGCCGCCCATTTCATCAACCATTTGCTGTACCGCAGCCATGGCCTGACCGGAAGATACGCCATTAACAGGCGAGCCGGAAAGCTCCATTGCCGGATAACCATTGAAGCGGACGCTTTGTTCCATACCGTTTTCCCAAGAAACAGTAGCAATGGTAGAAAGCGGTACGGCAACACCGGATTTGTTCGGCACGGTCAGGTTCAGAATATCGGCAGGCTGCATACGGGCACTCGCATCAGCCTGTACCATCACCCGTTGCAGACGGCCTTGATTCGGGAAGTCGTTTACATAAGACGAACCCAAAGAAGAAGCCAAAGCAGTACGGATGTCAGAGAACGAAATACCTTGTGCGGCGGCTGCGGAACGATTGATGTCGATTTTCAACTGCGGCGCATCTTCCAAACCGCTCGCACGAACGGTACTTGGGTTAAACAAACCGCTTTTGCGCATTTTGTCAATCAACTCATCACGCTTGTCCAACAATGCGGCATGGCCGCTGTTGTTACGGTCTTGCAGATAAATCGTCAAGCCGGAGCCTGTACCCAATTCCATAATGGCTGGAGGCACAATCGCCAAACCGAAACCGTCTTTCAGCGTAGCCATCATCATGCCGGTCAACTTACCGGAAATAGAAGTTGCATCGCTGCCCGGAGCAGTACGTTCGCTCCAGTCTTTCAGAATAACAAAGCCCAAAGCCATGTTTTGACCGGAGCCTGAAAAACTGAAGCCGGAAACGGTAATAATGTTCTCAATCTCAGGTATAGATTTTGCCAGCTGAGTGATTTGAGCCAAAGTTGCATCGGTACGCTCTTTGGTTGCACCGGCAGGCAACTGCACGCTCAACATCAAGTTACCTTGGTCTTCAGACGGCAAGAAGGAAGTCGGCAGACGCATAAACAGGAATACGCCCACAACAGTCAAACCAATATAGACAACCATCATGCGCAAAGTCTTGCGCAAGACTTTGGCAACCCAGCCTTCGTAGCCGTGTGTCCAGTTGTCGAATTTTTTGTTAAACCAACCGAAGAAACCTTTTTTCTCTTCGTGATGACCCTTCTGAATCGGTTTGAGCATGGTGGCACACAATGCCGGAGTCAGCGTCAAGGCAAGGAATGCGGAGAAGCCGATCGATGCCGCCATAGTCAGGGCAAACTGTTTGTAAATGTTACCGGTTGCACCGCTAAACATTGCCAGCGGCACAAATACGGACATCAACACGGCAGTAATACCGATCACCGCACCGGAAATCTGCCCCATCGCTTTTTTGGTTGCAGCCTTAGGCGACAGACCTTCGCTCGCCATAATACGCTCAACGTTTTCAACGACCACAATCGCGTCATCGACCACAATACCGATCACCAATACCATCGCAAACATGGTCAATACGTTAATCGACATACCCATGTATGAGATAAAGGCAAAACCGCCCAACAGGGAAATCGGTACAACAATGGTCGGAATCAACGTATAGCGGATGTTTTGCAGGAAGAGATACATCACCAAGAATACCAATACGATGGCTTCCAGAAGCGTATGGATCACTTTCTCAATAGAAATATCCACGAATTTGGAAGTATCGTAAGGAATTTTCCAGCTCATGCCGTCTGGAAAATACTTCTGCAAAACCGCCATTTTTTCTTTCACGGCAGTCGCCGTTGCCAAAGCGTTACCGCTGTTAGACAACATCACTGCCATACCGGTGGTATTCACACCGTTCAAGCGGGTGGAAGAAGAATAGTCCTGCATACCCAAGCTGACTTTGGCAACGTCTTTCAGATAGACATTAGAACCATCTGTATTGGATACCAAAATGATGTTGCCGAACTCTTCAGCCGTACTCAACTGACCTTGCGCTGTAACGGTTGCCGAAATGGTCTGTCCCGGCATAGCAGGCAGAGAACCGATAGAGCCCGCTGAAATTTGAATATTTTGTGTCGCAAGCGCATTGGTTACCGTTGCAAAAGACAGGTTGTAGTTTTGCAGTTTTTTCGGGTCAACCCAAATACGCATAGCGCGTTGCGCACCAAACAATCGAACCTGACCTACGCCGTCGATGCGTTGCAATTCAGGTACGATATTGCGTTGCGCGTAGTCATTCATCTCTTCAGTGGATTGCTTTTCAGAGGAAAGCATGACCACTTGCAAGAAGTTGGAACGCGCCTTAGATACGGTTACACCATATTGTTGTACGGTAGAGGGCAATGTGGACAATACTTCAGACAGTTTGTTCTGTACGTCTACTTGTGCCAAATCTTCATTGGTTTCCGGTGTAAACGTCAGACTGACGCTGCCGCTGCCACTGGAGTTGGCAGAAGTCGTCATATAGTCCAAACCTTCCACACCGTACATATTACGTTCAATAACGGCCAGCACGCTGTCTTCCATTACCTGAGCAGAAGCGCCCGGATAAGTAGCGGTCAAAGTAATGGTCGGCGCTGCAACGGACGGATATTGGGAAATCGGCAGTTTTTGAATGCCGAAAATACCCGCTGCGATGATAAAAATCGCAATAACCCATGCAAAAATGGGGCGGTCAATAAAAAACTTAGACATTCACGCGTTCCTTATTTGGCTTCAGATGCAGCTTTAGCTTCAGGCTTGGCCTCGGATGCAGCCTTGCCGTCTGAAACTGCCGGTGTTGCTGCCGCAGCGTTTGCAGGCGGCGTCCATTCTTTCGGCGTTACCTTTTTAGCACCCGACATAGCGGCAATGCTGATGCCTTCAACAATCACTTTGTCTCCGTCTTTCAGACCGTCTGTAATAATCCAGTTGGTACCTTGCTGTTGGGCTACGGTTACGACACGCGCTTCCATTTCGCTCTTGTCATTTACCACCATCACCGTATCTTGCGAACCGCGGGTAACTGCTTGTTGCGGCACTACAAATGCATTATCCACTGCCACTTGTTCCATCAACACGCGTACATACAAGCCCGGCATCAAGATATTTCTGTCGTTAGGAATGGCGGCGCGCAAAGTAATTTGACCGGTCGTTTCGTTGACAGTCGGATCTGCAAACAGCAGACGGCCTTTTTCAGGGTAAACCGTACCGTCGTCAAATTTGATATCCACTGCAATCGCGCCGTTTGCCGCCAACAATTTGCCTTCGGCAACCTGTTGACGCAGTTTCATGACCTCACTCGCAGACTGGGTAACGTTGACATACATCGGATTGGTTTGTTGAATGGTGGCCAAAACAGTGGTATCGCCGGAATTCAGCAGCGTACCTTCAGAAACTTTAGATTGACCGATGAAGCCGGAAATCGGCGCAGTAATGCGGGAGCGGCTCAGGCTGATACCGGCAGATTTGATGGCTGCTTGAGCGGATTTGACGCCTGCTTCTGCTGAGCGCTTGGCCGTTACGGCCGCATCATATTCTTGTTGGCTGATGGCATCGGCGGCAACCAGCGGTTTGTAGCGGGCCAGGTCGGCATTCGCTTTGGCCAAAGTAGCTTGCGCACTCGCCAACTGGGCGCGTGCGCTTTCTAAATTTGCTTCATAAGTTGAGCTGTCGATTTGGTACAAAGGTTGACCGGCTTGCACATAGCTGCCCTCTTGGAACAGGCGTTTTTGCAGAATACCGCCGACTTGGGCGCGAACTTCGGCAGTACGCAATGATTCCAGACGGCCCGGCAACTCGGTTGTCAATGCAACGGTTTCCGGATGCACAGTGACCACGCGGACTTCAGGCGCAGGTTGTTTTTGCTGTTGCTGACTGCCTTGCGCCTGTTGGCCGGCTGCTTTTTCATCGCCTTTGCCGCAAGCGGAAAGCGCCAACGCAG
This sequence comes from Neisseria sp. HMSC069H12, assembly GCF_001812735.1. Classification (NCBI taxonomy): domain Bacteria; kingdom Pseudomonadati; phylum Pseudomonadota; class Betaproteobacteria; order Neisseriales; family Neisseriaceae; genus Neisseria; species Neisseria sp. HMSC069H12. The sequence goes on along the minus strand of NZ_KV810244.1, from coordinate 48,763 downwards.
TAGCTGCTGCAATTGCCGCGACACGCATCATTTTAGAAGCATAAAGAGCCATAATTTTCCTATCTCTATGATAAATAAGGGTTTGACTAATTAAAAATTGATTACTTTAATCTCATATTTCACAAGCAGAAATTGCCTGTTTTATGAAAAACAGGCTGATTATATAGTGTTGAGAAACACTATCAAGTACTAAATTAAATTATACATACATTCTTGCATGTTCAGAAGTAATTTTTTATAATCCGCACCATAAATTTACATTTCCTATAAAAAAACCATGAGAAGAACCAAAACCGAAGCCTTAAAAACCAAAGAATATCTCATGCTTGCCGCATTAGATACGTTTTATCAGAAAGGCATTGCCCGCACTTCGCTCAACGAAATCGCCCAAGCCGCAGGCGTAACGCGCGGCGCGCTGTATTGGCATTTCAAAAACAAAGAAGATTTGTTTGACGCTTTGTTCCAACGGATTTGCGACGACATCGAAAGTTGCATAAAGGAGGATTCAAACAACAATAACGAACAGGCTTGGTCAAGCTTCCGACTGACCCTGACCCGTTTTTTCGAGCGACTGCAACACAACGAGCTTCACTATAAATTCCACAGCATTTTGTTTTTAAAATGCGAACACACCGAGCAAAACGAGGCTGTCATTGCCATCGCTAAAAAACACCAAGCGCTATGGCGTGAAAAAATCGTTGCCGTCCTGACTGATGCGGTACAACAAAAAGCGTTGGCGGATAATTTAGATACCGATATGGCGGTCATCTTCATCAAGTCTTCATTAGACGGCTTGATTTGGCGCTGGCTTTCTTCCGGTCAAGGCTTCGATTTGGCGCAAACTGCTCCCCGCATGATTGAAATCATCATTGATACATTGGAAAACCATCCGCAATTAAGAAAACAATCATAAACATCAAAAATAAAAGGCCGTCTGAAACATTAAAAGTTTCAGACGGCCTTTTGGTTTAAACCTGATTAACGTGTTACCGGTTTGTAACGGATACGTTTCGGTTTCGCACCCTCTTCGCCCAAACGGCGTTTCTTGTCGGCTTCGTATTCCTGATAGTTGCCGTCGAAGAACACCCATTTAGAGTCACCTTCACAAGCCAAAATATGCGTAGCGATACGGTCGAGGAACCAACGGTCATGCGAAATCACCATCACGCTGCCGGCAAATTCCAACAATGCGTCTTCCAACGCGCGCAGGGTTTCCACGTCAAGGTCGTTGGACGGCTCGTCCAACAGCAACACGTTGCCGCCGCTCAACAAGGTTTTTGCCAAGTGCAGACGGCCGCGTTCGCCGCCCGACAATTGACCTGCGATTTTGCTTTGGTCGCTGCCTTTAAAGTTGAAGCGTCCCAAATATTGGCGGGCAGGGATTTCAAACTGTCCGACCTGCAAAATATCGCGGCCTTCAGCGATGTTGTCGAACACGGTTTTGTCGTTTTGCAAACCTTCGCGGCTTTGGTCGATCAGGCTCATTTTCACGGTTTGGCCGATTTTCACTTCGCCGGAATCAGGCTGCTCTTTGCCCGCAATCATTTTAAACAACGTCGATTTACCCGCGCCGTTCGGGCCGATGATGCCGACAATCGCGCCAGCAGGTACTTTAAAGCTCAAATCGTCAATCAGCACTTTGTCGCCAAACGATTTAGAAACGTTCACAAATTCAATCACTTCGTTACCCAAACGCTCGGCAACAGGGATAAAGATTTCCTGAGTTTCGTTGCGTTTTTGGTATTCGTAGTTGCTCATTTCCTCAAAACGCGCCAAACGCGCTTTAGACTTGGCTTGGCGGCCTTTGGCATTTTGGCGCACCCATTCCAACTCCTGCTTCATCGCCTTCACGCGTGCAGCTTCGGATTTCGCCTCGTTTTCCAAGCGTTTTTCTTTCTGCTCCAGCCAAGACGAGTAATTGCCTTTCCACGGGATACCGTGTCCGCGGTCGAGTTCCAAAATCCATTCGGCAGCATTGTCGAGGAAATAGCGGTCGTGCGTTACCGCAACGACTGTGCCAGGGAAGCGCACCAAGAATTGCTCCAGCCATTCGACAGATTCCGCGTCCAAGTGGTTGGTCGGCTCGTCCAGCAAAAGCATATCGGGCTTGCTCAATAAGAGTTTGCACAAAGCCACACGGCGTTTTTCACCGCCGGACAAATTGCCGATTTTGGCATCCCAATCAGGCAGGCGCAGAGCGTCGGCAGCGATTTCCAATTCATGCTCTGCACCGCCGCCGGTAGATGAACCCGCCGCAATAATTGCTTCCAGACGGCCTTGTTCTTCCGCCAACGCGTCAAAATCCGCATCAGGATTGGCATACTCTGCATACACTTCTTCCAAGCGTTTCTGCGCAGCCGCCACTTCGCCCAAACCGCTTTCCACTTCCTCGCGCACGGTTTTTTCAGGATCAAGCTCCGGCTCTTGCGGCAGATAGCCGATTTTGATGCCGCCCATCGGCACGGCTTCGCCCTCAAATTCCTTATCCACGCCCGCCATAATCCGCAGCACGGTGGACTTACCCGCGCCGTTCAAACCGAGCAGGCCGATTTTCGCGCCGGGGAAAAAGGAAAGGGAAATATCTTTAATGATGGTTTTCTGCGGCGGCACAACCTTGCTCACGCGCAGCATAGAATAGACGTATTGTTGGGACATAGTATTCTCAATTCAGTCAAACAAATTTCAGACGACCCATTTTAACCTATTGCCCCAATACTTGCTTGTTCAAATACCGTCTGAAAATAGAAATAAGCATCAAAATATACACCGAGCCGAACCGATACCCTCATTGCCCGACGGTATCAATGCCAAACCGCAGAAAATTTGATTTAAGCCAGTTTATCCTTGAACTGGCATTGCCAATATCCGGCGCGCTTCATAAAATGCACCTATATCCTTGAAAGCACGCACACAAACAATAACGATAGAAAACACCACACCAAGAACCATTTCTGGTTTTTCAATAAAAATACTTTTCAAAAAAGGATTTACCTCATGTCGGAACATACGCAAAAAACAGCAAAACAAGGTTTGCCGTCACTGGCAAAAAGTACGATTTGGATGCTGAGCTTCGGCTATCTCGGCGTTCAGACGGCCTTTACCCTGCAAAGCTCGCAGATGAGCCGCATCTTCCAGACGCTCGGCGCCGACCCGCATAATTTGGGCTGGTTTTTCATTCTGCCCCCATTGGCCGGTATGTTGGTTCAGCCGATTGTGGGCTACTACTCAGACCGCACTTGGATGCCACGCCTGGGCGGCCGTCGTCTGCCCTATCTGCTTTACGGCACACTGATTGCGGTCATCGTGATGATTCTGATGCCCAACTCGGGCAGCTTCGGTTTTGGTTACGCTTCTTTGGCAGCTTTGTCGTTTGGCGCGCTGATGATTGCGCTGTTGGACGTGTCCTCCAATATGGCAATGCAGCCGTTTAAGATGATGGTCGGCGACATGGTCAACGAGGAGCAGAAAAGCTACGCCTACGGCATTCAAAGTTTCTTAGCCAATACGGGCGCGGTTGTGGCGGCGATTCTGCCGTTTGTGTTTGCGTATATCGGTTTGGCGAACACGGCCGAAAAAGGCGTCGTGCCGCAGACCGTGGTCGTAGCATTCTATGTGGGCGCAGCCTTACTGATTATTACCAGTGCGTTCACCATCTTCAAAGTCAAAGAGTATGATCCGGAAACCTACGCTCGCTACCACGGCATCGACGTAGCCGCAAATCAGGAAAAAGCCAACTGGTTCGAACTCTTAAAAACTGCACCTAAAGCGTTTTGGACAGTCACTTTGGTGCAATTCTTCTGCTGGTTCGCCTTCCAATATATGTGGACTTACTCGGCAGGCGCGATTGCAGAAAACGTTTGGCAGACAACCGATGCCTCTTCCGTAGGCTATCAGGAAGCGGGCAACTGGTACGGCGTTTTGGCAGCGGTACAATCCATTGCTGCCGTTATCTGCTCGTTTATTCTGGCAAAAGTACCGAATCAATACCATAAAGTCGGTTATTTCGGTTGCTTGGCTTTGGGTGCACTCGGTTTCTTCTCCGTTTTCTTCATCAGCAATCAATACGCATTAATCCTGTCTTATACCTTAATCGGTATTGCGTGGGCAGGTATCATTACCTATCCTTTGACGATTGTAACCAATGCCCTCTCCGGCAAACACATGGGTACTTATTTGGGTCTGTTTAACGGCTCTATCTGTATGCCTCAAATCGTCGCCTCCCTGCTGAGCTTTATCCTCTTCCCTATGCTGGGCAGCCATCAGGCAACCATGTTCTTGGTTGCAGGCGCAGTCTTGCTGCTGGGAGCCTTCTCAGTATGTCTGATTAAAGAGACCCACGGTGAATAATCCATCCATACCATCGGCAAAGGCCGTCTGAAACCTTTGCCGAACTTACAATTTTAATAACAGGAGCTTCATAAATGTATACAAGAATCATGGAAATCAGCCCTTGGACATTGCGTTCGGCAAAACTGGAAAAAGAACACAAACGGCTGCAAGAGAGCCTGACCAGTTTGGGCAACGGCTATATGGGTATGCGCGGCAATTTTGAAGAAACCTACTCCGCCGACAGCCACTTGGGCACCTACATCGCGGGCGTGTGGTTCCCCGACAAAACCCGCGTCGGCTGGTGGAAAAACGGCTACCCTAAATATTTCGGCAAAGCCATCAATGCGCTCAATTTCAGCAAAGTTAAAATCTTTGTTGATGAACAAGAGGTGGACTTGGCGAAAAACGATGTTGCCGACTTCTCCGTCGAACTCGATATGCAGCACGGTGTGTTGCGCCGCTCGTTCACCGTATTCGGCGTGCGTTTCGATGTGTGCAAATTCCTGTCCGTCGCGCAAAAAGAGCTGGCGGTCATCCGCTGGGAAGCCGTATCCGTTGACGGCAAAACCCACCAAGTCCGCATTGATTCCATCATCGATGCCGACGTGAAAAACGAAGACTCCAACTACGAAGAAAAATTCTGGCAGATATTGGACAAAGGAGTTTCAGACGACCGCTCCTACATTACCACCCAAACCGTCGCCAATCCCTTCGGCGTGGAACAATTCATCGTCAACGCCGAGCAAACCTTCGCCGGCAGCTTCAAAGCCCTCGGCGGCAGCCAAACCGACTGGCAGGTCTCTAATTCTTTCGAAGCCGAAGTCGGCGGCACGCCCGAAACCTTTGAAAAACGCGTGATTGTCACCACCAGCCGCGATTATCAGGGCTTGGAAGCGGTGAAAGCCGCAGGCCGCGCCTTGTCAGAAAAAATCGCAGGCGTTGCATTCGAAACCTTGCTGGACGCGCACAAAGCGGGCTGGCTGCACCGCTGGGAAATTGCCGACGTGGTCATCGAAGGCAGCGACGAAGCGCAGCAGGGCATCCGCTTCAACCTGTTCCAACTGTTCTCCACCTACTACGGCGAAGACGCGCGCCTGAACATCGGCCCCAAAGGCTTTACCGGCGAAAAATACGGCGGCGCGACCTATTGGGACACCGAAGCCTATGCCGTGCCGCTTTACCTCGCACTGGCTGAACCCGAAGTTACCCGCAACCTGCTGCAATACCGCCGCAACCAACTGCCGCAGGCGCAACATAACGCGCGCGAACAGGGCTTGGCGGGCGCACTCTATCCGATGGTAACGTTTACAGGCATCGAGTGCCACAACGAATGGGAAATCACCTTCGAGGAAATCCACCGCAACGGCGCGATTCCTTACGCCATCTACAACTACACCAACTACACCGGCGACGAAAGCTATCTTGCCAAAGAAGGCTTGGAAGTCTTGGTCGAAGTGTCCCGCTTCTGGGCGGACCGCGTCCACTTCTCCAAACGCAACGGCAAATACATGATTCACGGCGTAACCGGCCCGAACGAATACGAAAACAACATCAACAACAACTGGTACACCAACACCCTCGCTGCATGGGTATTGGACTACACCCGTGAAGCCCTGGCGAAATACCCGCGTCCGGATTTGAACGTGAGTGCCGCCGAATTGGAAAAATGGGCAGACATCAGCGCGAATATGTACCGTCCGCATGACGAAGAACTCGGCGTATTCGTCCAACACGACGGCTTCCTCGACAAAGACATCCGCCTCGTGTCCGCGCTTTCGCCCGACGATTTGCCGCTCAACCAGAAATGGTCGTGGGACAAAATCCTGCGTTCGCCCTTCATCAAACAGGCGGACGTCTTGCAAGGCATCTACTTCTTCGGCGACCGTTTCAATATCGACGAAAAACGCCGCAACTTCGACTTCTACGAACCGATGACCGTGCACGAAAGCTCGTTGTCGCCGTGTATCCACGCCATCCTTGCCGCCGAACTGGGCAAAGAAGAAAAAGCCGTGGAAATGTACCAGCGTACCGCCCGCCTGGACTTGGACAACTACAACAACGACACCGAAGACGGTCTGCACATCACCTCCATGACCGGTTCGTGGCTCGCCATCGTCCAAGGTTTCGCCCAAATGAAAACCTGGGGCGGCAAGCTCAGCTTCGCACCGTTCCTGCCAAGTGCGTGGACAGGCTACGCCTTCCACATCAACTACCGCGGCCGTCTGATTAAAGTCGCCGTCGGTAAAGAAAACGTCGTCTTCACCCTGCTCAAAGGCGAACCGCTCGATTTGCAGGTGTACGGCAAAAACATCACGCTCAACGGCAGCCACGCCGTCGCATTGGAAAAATAAGGAGGGCACAAAATGACTTTCACCGCAGTCCTATTTGACCTCGACGGCGTCATCACCGATACCGCCGAATACCACTACCGCGCATGGAAAAAGCTTGCCGAAGAACTGGGCATCAGCATCGACCGCAAGTTTAACGAACAGCTCAAAGGCGTATCGCGCGACGATTCACTCAAACGCATCCTCGCGCACGGCGGCAAAACCGTCAGCGAAGCCGAGTTCGCCGAACTGACCCGCCGCAAAAACGACAACTACGTCGAAATGATTCAGGCAGTCAAACCCGAAGACGTGTACCCCGGCATTTTGCCCCTGCTGGAAGCATTGAAAGCAAACGGCAAAAAAATCGCCCTCGCGTCCGCCAGTAAAAACGGCCCGTTCCTGCTCGAACGCATGGAGCTGACCCACTTCTTCGACACCATTGCCGACCCTGCCGCCGTCGCACATTCCAAACCCGCCCCCGACATCTTCCTCGCCGCCGCCGAGGGCGTGGGCGCGGACATCCGCCAATGCATCGGCATTGAAGACGCCGCAGCAGGAGTAGCCGCCATCAAAGCCGCCGGCGCCTTGCCCATCGGCGTGGGCAAAGCCGAAGACTTGGGCAGCGACATCGCGCTGGTGTCCAACACCGCCGAGCTGACCTACGCCTACCTGCAAAACGTATGGGAACAGTCAGGCAGATAAAATACTAAGGAAGTAAAAAGGCCGTCTGAAAACCTGAATCAGGTTTTCAGACGGCCTTTAATATTTCCAATCAACCCAGTGTAACCATCTCAATCTGTTCCATACTTCTGCCCAAGAAGCGTTCACCGATGGTGCGGAAGCGCAGTGGGATGTCGCTGACGTAGAAGCGGTAATCCGGGTTGTCGTTTTCTGTATTCAGCAAACCTTCTTGTGCTAAGGCTTTGGCGGTGGCTTCGGCGGTGGTGATAGCGGAATCGACCAAGGTGACGTTTTGCGCTTCGCGGCCGATAAGCGGTTTGAGCAGTGGGAAGTGGGTACAACCCAACACCAGCGTGTCGATGTCGTCGGCCAAGAGCGGCTTCAGGTATTCGCGTACGGTCAGGCGGGTGACTTCGTGATCGAGCCAGCCCTCTTCTACCAATGGCACAAGCAGGGGTGCAGCTTGCGTGCGTACCAGTGTGTCGTTGTTTTTCGAATGGATGGCGCGCGCGTAGGCATTACTGTTGACGGTGGTATTGGTCGCGATAATGCCGATTCGATTATTTTTGGTAGTTTGCAAAGCGGCTTCTGCACCGGCGGAGATGACGTCCAATACGGGCATATTGCCTGCTTTTTGACGGATTTTCTGTCCAGCAACAGCGGCGATGGTGTTGCACGCGATAACCAGTGCTTTGACATCGTTTTCCAGCAGGAAATCGACAATCTGCATGGCGAAGGTTTCGATGGTGGCGCGGGATTTGGTGCCGTAGGGAACGCGTGCGGTATCGCCGAAATAGATGATGTTTTCCATCGGCAGGCGTTCCATCAGGGTGCGGACGTTGGTCAAGCCGCCGACGCCGGAATCGAATACGCCGATGGGGCGTTGTTTGCTGGTACTCATGGTTAATTTCTTCAATATAAAGTTGAGTCCGTCTGAAACCGTTTTTCAGACGGCCTGAAGGTTAAACATATTCTTTTTTATCGTTTTCCACCCAAGCCTGATGCGAGCAAATCCACAACAGCACGATACCGCACACGGTCGAACTCAACATCATACCGGCCATCACCAAGGCAGAACCATTATGCAGCCAAGTCGTTGCCATGCCGACCGATGCGCCGATAAGGGATTGGAATACGCCTAAAACGGCATTTGCACTGCCGCCCTCTGCGCTGAAATAACTCATAAAACAGGCCTGAGTGTTCGCTCCGACCAAGCCTTGCGTACCAACTGAAAACATCACGCATGGTACCAAAGCCCACAAAGGCGGCAGAGACAGCGACAATACCAAAACCGTCATCAGCAGATTAGCGGTAAATTGGACGATAATGCCCCATTTGAGGATGTTTTGCGGATGCGTACCGGTTTTCAAACGCCATGCGGTAATGCGGTTAAACGACATCATGGTAATGATATTGAGCGCAAATATCCAAGCATATTGGTTTGGTGAAACATGATACAGATGTTGGTACACAAACGATGATTCGGTCAAAAAGGCAAACATCGAACCAAAACTAAAAGCTTGGAAAAACAGATAGCCCATCGCGGCGCGCGTCCTCAAAACGCGTTTAAACCTGCCTGCCACCACGCCGAACACATCCATGCTGATTTTGCCTTTTTGGTGCGGCTTGGGCAGGAAATACCACATCAAACCCCAAAGCAGCAGCGAATAGCAGGCCAGAAAGCCGAAAATCATGCGCCAGCCGCCCAAATTCTGCAAGCCAGCACCAATCATCGGCGCCATCAATGGCACAATCATCAGAATAATGCCGATTAAGGCAAACATCTGCGCGGCTTTGCGTCCGGAATAATAATCGCGCACCAGCGCGCCGGAAATCACCACGGTCATCCCCGCGCCAAACGCCTGCACGGCACGCAAGTTCAGCAGCTGCTCGACATTATTCACCATCGTCAAACCGACAACGGCGGCAAAGTAAATGCTCAAGCCCACCAAGGCGACAGGTTTGCGGCCTTTAATATCCGAAATCGAACCGCCGACCACCTGACCAAACGCCACGCCAAACATAAAAAAGCTCAGGCTTTGCTCAATACGGTGGATGTCCGAACCCAGCGACTTCGCCATTTCGGGAATCGCAGGCAGATAGGCATCGACAGAAAACGGCATCAGCGCGACCAACATCGCCATCAGCACGGCCATGGTTTTTTCGCCCAAAGGGGCTTGTTGTGCAGTCATTCCGACTTTCGCTTTCGTAAAAAATATTCAAAAAACAAAGAAAACAACCGCCTTGTCAGACGGTTGCGGATTGGATGGAATTATAGCAGATTTCAACCTTGTCCAATCACTGCAAAAAAACCTTTGCAAAACTTAAGGCCGCCTGAAACTTTGCTTGGTTGAACCCCCTCGCCGCAAACGTTAAAATGCTTGTTTTTTAAGACAACAAATTGTTTCACATCACGGATTCTAAGGAATAATCATGACTACATTTCAAATTGCGCGTGCCGACGGGAAAACGCTCGAAATCCAAGGCAAAATGGCCAACCGCCACGGCTTGATCGCCGGTGCGACCGGTACGGGTAAAACCGTTACCCTGCGCCGCATGGCGGAAGCCTTCAGCAGCGAAGGCGTCCCTGTATTCTTGGTCGATGTCAAAGGCGATTTGTCGGGCATCGCGCAAGCCGGTGCCGCCAGCGGCAAGGTGGGCGAACGCATTGCTGAGTTTGGCTTGGGCGAGCAATGGCTGCAAAGTTTCCCCGTGCGCTTTTGGGATGTTTACGGCGAAACCGGTATTCCCGTACGCGTCACCGTTTCAGAAATGGGCCCTATGCTTTTGGCCCGCCTGATGAATCTGAACGACACGCAGGAAGGTCTGCTCAACCTCGTGTTCAAAGTTGCCGATGACAGAGGCTGGCACATTCTGGACTTAAAAGACCTGCGCAGCATGTTGAAACACGTTTCCGACCACGCTTCGGAATACCGCACGCAATACGGCAACGTTTCTGCCGCCAGTATCGGCGCAATTCAACGCCAACTGCTGACTTTGGAAAACGAAGGCGCAGAAAAATTCTTCGGCGAACCTTCCCTCAACCTGCAAGACTGGATGCAAACCGACAACGGCAAAGGCATCATCAACATCCTTAACTCCGAAAAACTGATGCGCTCGCCGCGTATGTACAGCGCGTTTTTGCTGTGGATGCTGGCAGAATTGTTTGAAACCCTGCCCGAAGTCGGCGATTTGGACAAACCAAAATTCGTGATGTTCTTCGACGAAGCACATTTGATGTTCGACAATGCCGCCAATGCGTTGGTCGAACAAATTGAACAAGTCGTGCGTCTGATCCGTTCCAAAGGCGTGGGCGTATATTTCGTCACCCAAAACCCGCTCGACTTGCCCGATACCATTCTCGGCCAACTGGGTAATCGTGTACAACACGCCTTGCGCGCCTTCACACCGCGCGACCAAAAAGCAGTTAAAGCTGCTGCCGAAACATTCCGCAGCAATCCGAATATCAAAGTTGCCGAAGCAATTGCCGAGCTCGGTGTCGGCGAAGCCCTTGTTTCCTTCCTTGATGAAAAAGGTATGCCCGAGCCGGTAGAACGCGCCCTCATCCTGCCGCCTCAATCCGCCCTGACCCCGCTTGCCGCAGAAGAGCGCAACCGTTTGTTCCAAAACGACGATTTGTATCCAAGCTATAAAGACATGGTGGACAACTACTCCGCTTTTGAAGCACTGGCTGAAGCAGACAGCCAAGCTGCCGCTGAAAAAGAAGCCGCAAATGCCGCCAAAGAGCAGGAAAAAGCACAAAAAGCCGCAGAAAAAGAGGCTGCCAATGCTGATCCCGGCATCCTCGGCGGACTGATTGGCGGTTTGAGCGGCGGACGTAAAAAATCCGGCCAAGGTTTGGGCTACAACGTTGCCGACGCCATCGGCAGCCAAATCAACCGCCAAGTAACCAACGCCATTTCCCGCAGCGTAATGGGTATTATTAAAAATATGTTCAAATAATCAGCCTGCAAACATACTGCCTTTATTGCAACAGCCGCAAGTCGGATACTTGTATCCGACACCTTGCTTTCAGACGGCCTCAAAGCAGCCTGAAAACAAGCCAAGTGCCCGCCAAACAGGAAAACACGCCATGCCCCAAACCGTTACCCTTGTGCTGTACGACCCCGCACACGCCGCCGATTTGGACTACCGTCTGCACGGAGAGCAAGCACAATACTCGGTTTCGCCCCAAGAGCGGCTGCAAAACGGCCGGTTCGCCGCGCCCGACTGTTTGGCCGTAACCATTTTGTGCCAAAACCGCCCCATCGGATTTTTCATCCTTGATAAAGGCAGCGACCGCCTTACTTACAGCGCCAACCCCCGCGCCGTATTGCTGCGCTCGATGTCGGTCAACCCCGCATATCAGGGTCAAGGCTGCGCCCGCGCGGCGCTGGCTGACGATAAATTGGCGCCACTCATCCGCAGCATATTGCCCGACTGCGACGAAATCGTGTTCGGCGTACACCACGCCAACCGCGCCGCCATCGGCCTGTACCAAAGCTGCGGATTTGCCGATACGGGGCGAACCTTTATGGGCACAAAGGGGCTGCAATATATTTACAGCAAAACGATTCGGTAAAAGGCCGTCTGAAAAACTGAAAACGACCGGTTTCCAACTCCCTCTCCTGCGCTCGCGCGGGGGAGGGTTGGGGAGGGGGTGGCGTTTCACAGAAACGCTTTGCCGCCGCCTCGTAATGTTCCCGAAGCCGCAAACGCCCCCACCCTAGCCCTCCCCCGCAAGCAGGAGAGGGAACGAATAGGCCGTCCGCACCCAAAAGACCCCAAAAATGACCGCTAAAACCCTGTTCAAAGCCATCAAAAAACGCCTGCAAACGCTGCGCATCCGTGCGGGCAAGGCGTGGCTCGACCGTGCGCCGGTGCCGTCTGAAAAGCCGCTTGCGCCGGAGAATATCGGCGGCATTCTGTTTTTGCGCCAAGACGGCAAAATCGGCGACTACATCGTCAGCTCGTTTGCCTTTCGCGAAATCAAAAAATCCGCGCCGCACATCCGCATCGGCGTGGTCTGCACCGAGGCCAACCGCAGCCTGTTTGACGCCAATCCGCATATCGACGCGGTGCATATTGTCCAAGCCAAAAGCAGCCGCTCGTATCGGGAAACCGGCCGCTCGATTGCAGGGCAATATGATGTCGTTATCGATCCCACCGTATTGGTGCGCAACCGCGATTTGGTTTTAATCCGCAGCATCAGCGCGCCCTACAACATCGGCTTTGCCAAAGAAAACTACCACATTTTCAACCGCAACATCGCCGATAAAAAACAGCATTAAAGGCCGTCTGAAAATCAATTTCAGACGGCCTTTTATTTATCAATCCAATCAGTTTTTCATCGATTGAACCGGAGCCGGGATTCTACCGCCTCGGTTGACGAACACTTCGCATGAGCCTTCTTTGACCGGCATTACAGGCGCGTGGCCCAACAGGCCGCCAAACTCAACGCTGTCGCCGACGGTTTTACCGGTTACCGGAATAATGCGCACGGCGGTGGTTTTGCTGTTGATCATGCCGATGGCGGCTTCGTCAGCGATGATGCCGGAAATGGTATGAGCAGGCGTATCGCCGGGGACGGCAATCATGTCCAAACCAACGGAGCAGACGGCGGTCATGGCTTCGAGTTTGTCCAACGTCAGCACTCCGGCTTCGGTTGCGGCAATCATGCCCTCGTCTTCCGAAACAGGGATAAATGCGCCGCTCAAACCGCCGACTGCGCTGGAAGCCATCATGCCGCCTTTTTTCACGGCATCGTTCAGTAAAGCCAAAGCCGCCGTCGTGCCGTGCGTACCGCAGACGCTCAAACCCATCTCTTCAAGAATGCGCGCCACCGAGTCGCCGACGGCAGGGGTTGGTGCCAATGACAAGTCGAGAATACCAAACGGGATATTCAGCATTTTTGAGGCTTCGCGGCCGATGAGTTCGCCCACGCGGGTAATTTTGAAAGCGGTTTTCTTCACTACTTCCGCAACTTCGGTCAATGTCGTTGCATCTGAATTTTCCAACGCAGCTTTTACGACACCCGGGCCGGAAACGCCGACATTGATAACGGCATCCGCTTCGCCCGATCCATGAAACGCACCCGCCATAAACGGATTGTCTTCCACTGCATTACAGAAAACGACAATTTTCGCGCAGCCGAAACCTTCGGGCGTGATTTCGGCCGTGCGTTTGATGGTTTCGCCTGCCAGCTTGACCGCATCCATATTGATACCGGCGCGCGTGCTGCCGATATTGATGGAGCTGCACACGATATCGGTGGTTTTCATCGCTTCGGGAATGGAACGGATCAACACCTCATCCGAAGGCGACATGCCTTTTTGCACCAACGCGGAAAAGCCACCAATAAAAGACACGCCTATCGCTTTGGCAGCCTTATCCAAAGTTTGCGCCACGCTGACGTAAGAATCAGCATGGGTGGCCGCGGCGATTTGGGCAATCGGCGTAACGGAAATACGCTGATTCACAATCGGCACGCCGTATTTAACAGACAGATATTTTGCCGTTGCCACCAAGTCTTTACCGACTGTGGTGATTTTATTGTAAATATTTTGGTTCAACACATTGATATCGCTGCTGATGCAGTCGTGCAAATCAATGCCGATGGTAATGGTGCGCACGTCAAAGTTCTGGTCGGCCACCATTTTGACGGTTTCTAAAATCTCGCCGGATTGAATACTCATGGCTCTCCCTCCGACTTAAATACGGTGCATGGCTTGGAAAATTTCTTCGTTTTGCATACGGATATCAAGCGCGAGTTTTTTGCTCTCTTCCGCAAACAAATCCAAAACTTCTTGACGCGATTTGGTGCATTTTGAAGTATCCACCAAAATAATCATGGTAAAAAAATCGTCCATCAGCTGTTGGCTGATGTTGAGAATATTGATTTGGTTTTCCGCTAAAATTTTGGAAACGTCGTACACAATGCCCACACGGTCTTTGCCGATGACGGTGATGACTGAATTGTTCATAACGCTGTTTCTCCTGATAGGATATTTGAAAAGTGTTGACAATTATAACACTCAGGCCGTCTGAAAAACTGTTTCAGACGGCCTGAGTATTCAAATTTCAATTTTGATTATCGCCCTGCTTTCAAACCCTGCCACAAGCGAACGCTGAGTTTGCTCGCATCGGTTGACTTAGGCGAAACGATGAAACTTTTTTCCATCAATTCTTTATTCGGGAAAATCGATGCATCGGATGTGTACTTTTCATCCATCAAATCACGCGCCGGACGGCTGGCCGGAGCATAAGTCACATAGTTGCCGTTTTTAGCCGCTGTTTCCGGATTGAGCGTGTGATTGATGTATTTGTGTGCATTGGCCACATTTTGCGCATCACGCGGAATCATCAGTGAATCCACCCAAATACCAACGCCGCTTTTCGGTGCCAATACTTCGACTTCGACGCCGTTTCCAGCCTCTTTGGCACGGGTTTTGGCAATATTGAGGTCGCCACCATAACCCACCGATACGCAAAGATTACCAGCCGCCATATCGTCGATATAGCCGGACGAGGTAAAGCGTTTGATGTCGGGACGTACTTTTTTCATCATTTCAACAGCAGCTTTGATGTCGTCAGGGTTTTCGCTGTTCGGATCTTTGCCCAAATAATGCAAAGCCAAAGGAATCTGCTCAATGGCGCTGTCAAAATAACTGATGCCGCAGGATTTCAGTTTTTGGGTGTATTCAGGATTGAACACCAAATCCCATTCGTTTTCAGGCAGTTTATCCGTACCCAAAGCCTTTTGAACCTGCTGTTTGTTAATCGCCAGCGTATTGATGCCCCAGAAATAAGGGACGGCATATTTGTTGCCCGGATCGACGGTTTCCATCATTTTCAACAAATCAGGATCAATATTGGCGTAATCGGGAATTTGCGATTTGTCGATTTTTTGATACGCGCCGGCTTTAATCTGACGGCCGACATTGGCAATAGACGGCGCAACCAGGTCATAACCCGACTTGCCGGTCAGCAGCTTGGCTTCCAGCGCTTCGTTGCTGTCGTAGTAATCGTAGCGGACGTTGATATTCGTATTTTTTTCAAACGCAGACAGCGTGGCTGGATCGACATAATCCGACCAGTTGTAGATATTGAGTTTATCCGTTTGAGAGGAAGAAGTTTGAGTTTGAGATGCGGAAGATTCTGCGGCGGTTCCTTGTCCGCCGCTACACGCAGTCAAGACGAGGCTCAAGATTGCCGCCGCCATCAAAGATTTTTTCATGGTTTCAGACCTTTTGTTCGGGGGGTAAAAATATTGCAGCGGTGGCAGATGCCACTTACAAAAGGGAAACTGTGGGGGCGGCCGGCATGTGTCCTTTGCCCTTGATTCAGCAAGGTTTGCATTAAACGGCAAAAAGCTTTTGAATGCAAGACCTTAAAGTGAAAAAAAATTTCATTTTTCAGACGGCCTGAAGCTATGGTTTTATTCATAAACAACATTTTTTCAGAAACAGTTTCATGCCGTCTGGAAAAAACTGTGGGCTTATTCAGATGGCCTCAAGATTTGTCAAAACCGCCCAATTTGTGGGAAAATTGCACGATTGAATTTAATGAAGGGCGACACCGTGTTAGACAGAGAAGGCTATCGCCCCAATGTCGGTATTATCCTGATTAACGAACGTAACGAAGTCTTTTGGGGCAAACGCGTACGCGAACATTCATGGCAGTTTCCGCAAGGCGGCATCAAGCCGGGTGAAAGCCCTGAGACCGCCATGTACCGCGAATTGTACGAAGAAGTCGGCCTGTTGCCGCAACATATCAAAATCGTTGGCCGTACGCGCGACTGGTTGCGTTATGACGTTCCCAGCCACTGGGTGCGCCGCGAATGGCGCGGTTCATATCGCGGACAAAAACAGATTTGGTATCTTTTGCGTTTGGTCGGCCGCGACAGCGACGTCAACCTCCGCGCCTGCCACCATCCTGAATTCGACGGCTGGCGCTGGCACCAATACTGGGCGCCGGTTGACGAAGTCATCGACTTCAAGCGCGGCGTGTATTTGGACGCATTGACCGAACTCTCCCGTTTCTTGCGCGGCATAGAAAGCTATGAAGACTTTATCCGTCGCAATCCAATAGAAAACCTATAACCCAAACGCTTTCAGGCCGTCTGAAAGCGTTGTTTTTCATCTTTTCAGACGGCCTTTACATTATTCCTATGGCTAAAAACAATCAATACAGCGAATCCAGTATCACCGTCCTCAAAGGCTTGGAGCCGGTCAAAGAACGTCCCGGCATGTACACCCGCACCGACAGCCCGACCCACATCTGCCAAGAAGTCATCGACAACGCGGCGGACGAGGCGTTGGGTGGTTTCGCGACTGAAATTGACGTACAAATTCATGAAGACGGTTCGCTTTCTGTTCGTGATAACGGCCGCGGTATTCCCGTCGGCCTGCACCCTGAAGAAGGCGTACCCGTAGTCGAACTCGTGTTCACCCGTCTGCACGCAGGCGGCAAGTTCAACAAAAAAGACGGCGGCAGCGCGTATGCCTTTTCAGGCGGCCTGCACGGCGTGGGCGTATCCGTCACCAACGCCCTCTCCACCCGCCTCGAAGTAACCGTCAAACGCGAAGGCAAAATCCACCGCATCGTGTTTGCCGGCGGCGACGTGGTCGAACCGTTGGCGGAAGTGGGCAAATGCGCCGTCAAAGACAGCGGCACCGAAGTGCGCGTGTGGCCGGACGGCAAATATTTTGAGAGCCCGAATTACAGCATTCCCGAACTCGAACGCCTACTGCGCGCTAAAGCCGTATTGCTGCCGGGCGTACGCGTTTCCCTGACCCGTCCGGTCAAAGGCGAAGACGAAGTGCACACCCAAACCTGGCATTACCCCGACGGTCTGAAAAGCTATCTGACCGACCTGATTGCCGACGCACAGGAAGCCGTGCCGCTGTTCTCCTGCGAAAACTACATTTCAGACGACCATAACGGCGATTTCAGCATCGGCGAAGGCGCCGCGTTTGCCTTGACCTGGCTGGAAGAAGGTTCGTGCGCCAACGAAAGCTACGTCAACCTCATCCCAACCCCGCTGGGCGGCACGCACGAAGCGGGCTTGAAACAAGCCGTGTTCAACGCCGTCAACAACTTCATCAATCTGCACAACCTCCTACCGCGCGGCGTGAAAGTACAAAGCGACGACGTGTTCAGCAAAACCGCCTTCGTCCTCTCCGCCCGCGTCCTCGACCCGCAGTTCCAAGGTCAAACCAAAGACAAGCTGACCAACCGCGACGCGCTGAAACTCGTCGCCGCCGTATCGGGCGACCCTTTGGAATTGTGGCTGAACCAAAACGTGGACTTCGGCAAAAAAATCGCCGAACTCGCCATCCGACAAGCACAGGCGCGGATGCGTTCGGTTAAAAAAATCGAAAAGAAAAAAGGCAGCGGCGTCGCCGTCCTGCCCGGCAAACTGACCGACTGCGAAAGCGAAGACATCCGCGAAAACGAACTCTTCCTCGTCGAAGGCGATTCCGCCGGCGGCTCCGCCAAACTCGCCCGCGACAAAGCCACACAAGCCATCCTGCCCCTGCGCGGTAAAGTACTTAACAGCTTTGAAGTCCACCCCGACCAGCTCTTCGGCAACGCCGAAATCCATGATATTTCCGTCGCCATCGGCGTCGATCCGCACGGCATCAACGACAATCCCGATTTAAGCGGCCTGCGCTACGGCAAAATTGCCATCCTATCCGATGCCGACGTGGACGGTTCGCATATTCAAGTTTTGCTGCTGACCCTGTTCTACCGCCACTTCCCGAAACTGGTCGCCGACGGACACATTTACGTCGCACAGCCGCCGCTGTTCCGCGTCGATGTCAACGCACAAGGCAAAAGCAAACCCGCCCGCAAATTCTACGCCCTCGACCAAAACGAACTCGACAGCATTTTGGAGCGACTGCAAAAAGAAGGCGTTAAAGAAACTGCTTATTCCATCAGCCGTTTCAAAGGCTTGGGCGAGATGAACCCCGACCAGCTCAAAGACACCACCAT
>NZ_KV810244.1:0-30328 GCF_001812735.1 Neisseria sp. HMSC069H12 | reverse complement strand
TGAACCCCGACCAGCTCAAAGACACCACCATGCACCCCGACACCCGCCGTCTGTTACAGGTACAAATCCCCGAAGGCGCAGATGACGAAACACGCGACATCTTCGTCAAACTGATGGGCAAAGGCGAGGCCGCCGCCCGCCGCGCATGGATGGAACGCGAAGGCGATACGGCGGAATTGGATATTTAATCTATTGTTTAAATAAAATAAAGGCCGTCTGAAACTTTTAAAATTTCAGACGGCCTTTTTTAAATCATAAGAAATTAAGGTTAAACAGTATTTAACTTTCAATACTCTGTACTTACCTGTTTCTATTTTTGCAGCTTAATTGAGTTGTGAATACAAATAAAAAAGCACTGATATAATCAGTGCTTTTCAAATAATGGCGCGGCGGACGGGGCTCGAACCCGCGACCCCCGGCGTGACAGGCCGGTACTCTAACCAACTGAGCTACCACCGCGCATCCACTGTCAAAGACAATGAAAAAGAAACTTGGTGGGTGATGACGGAGTCGAACCGCCGACATTCTGCTTGTAAGGCAGACGCTCTACCAACTGAGCTAATCACCCGATAGGCTGCCATTAAATCAAAAAATCAGACCATGCGCAAGGTTTTTATTTAAATAAAAATATATCCCATTGAAAGAATATAGAATATTTTATTTAGCCACAAAAATTACTGTTATGCCTGTCCATCAATCGAAAATCAAATGTCCCAATTTATCCGCTTTAGTATGCAGATAACGTTCATTTTCCACATTTTCGCCGACATGTAATGCAATCCGTTCGACCACATTAATGCCGGAATCTTTCAACGTTTGGATTTTTTCAGGATTATTGGTCAACAACCTAACTTCACGAATATGCAGATAATCATAAATCTGCTTGGCCAAAGTGAAGTCGCGAGCATCAACAGGAAGGCCAAGCGCTACATTAGCCTCAACCGTATCCAAACCTTGATCTTGCAGACGATACGCACGGATTTTGTTTATCAAACCAATGCCCCTGCCTTCTTGGCGCAAATATACGATAACGCCACGCCCTTCTTTCTGAACAGCCTGCATCGCCGCTTGCAACTGAGGACCGCAATCACATTTTACCGAAAATAAAGCATCGCCGGTCAAGCACTCGGAATGAATACGCGACAACACAGGCAGGCCGTCTGAAACATCGCCCATTGTCAATGCGACATGTTCCTGACCGCCCTCTTCTTCAAAGCCGTGCATGGTAAATTCGCCCCATTCCGTAGGCAAACGGCATGACGCAACAAACTTTAAGGCGTTACTCATTTTCCGCTTCCTCGTTTTCAGCCACGCCCAACAGATTTTTCAAAGAATCCGACAGAGCCAAGGCAAGGGCAATCCAAGCCACCAATACTTCGTCAGGCGCGCCGTCTTTGACATCAAACTCAGCATGTACCACACCCAAAACCGCACCGCTGGGCATACAGACAGGAACAGAAATCTGACTCAAACCGGGATGATTGCGTTCGGCCGACAATTCACCAATTTCCTGCCAATACGCCACATTCTGACAAACATTCATCCAACCGCTTTGCGCCGTACGCACAGCCAAAAAAGCCTGTCCTGCCTGCTCGTCGATTGGAATCACATTTTCCAAGGGCACGCCCCAACGGCTCAGTCGAACCAGCGACAACGCGCCATCTTTCGGAAACGCTGTATAAACCGCCGCGCTTTTCAAATGCTCGGTGCGCTCGGCAACCGAATCCAAAGCCATAAAAATCTGTTTCAGCAACAATTCATGTTCGGCATCAACATAATCTGCCAACTGCCAACCGTCTTCAGACGGCCACAAAATCGAACGCTCAACCGAAGCATTGCCCATTTTAATCACAGCCTGGGCAGTCAAATAAGCAACATGTATCTCATCCGCAGGCAACTTCAAACCTTGCGTCTGCAAAAAATCTTTAATCAATAAAGCAGGCATCTGCCCTTCCTCACCAATAGTAAAGTTGAGGCCGTCTGAAAACAAACCCTGCTTTCAGACGGCCGGAATAAACCATTATATAAGGGATAAACCGAAAAATTCAAGCAAACAAGACTTTGCGCCACCATTAATCTTGTGTATAATCCACGATTCAAATTAGTGCGGACGTGGCGAAATTGGTAGACGCACCAGATTTAGGTTCTGGCGCCGCGAGGTGTGAGAGTTCGAGTCTCTCCGTCCGCACCACATTGTAAAATTTAACCGCTTTCGAGCGGTTATTTTTTTGTCTTCAAGCGTCCTTTGTCATATACAAAATACTTATAAATAAATAAGTTATCTATGTTTATCGTTATAATTCTTCCTAATTCATCGTCTATTGCAATCTATATTCGTCTAGTTGAATCTACTTAAAATTTACGGTATTTTTTACAGTATCTGAAAAATACCCTGAAAAAATACCGCAAAAATGAAGCTAAACGACCGTCAAATAAAGAATGCAAAGCCTGCTGAAAAGCCTTACAAGCTAAATGATGGCAAAGGCTTATATCTATTCATCAACACCAGCGGCGGCAAGCTATGGAGGTTTGATTTCTCGTATAACAGCAAACGAAAAACTCTTTCAATCGGTAAATATCCGACTATTTCACTTGTAGAAGCCCGCGCGGCTGCTGAAAATGCCCGCCGATTGCTGGTAGCAGGCCAAGACCCCAGCGAAGAAAAACAACAGAAAAAAAGAGAGCGACAAGCCGCCGCCCTAAATACTTTTGAATCAATCGCCCGCCGCTGGCATTCTGACAACCTGACCCGCTGGAAGGAGAACCACGCTGCCCGCGTGTTACGGTATTTTGAAACCGACGTTTTCCCCATTATCGGTGCAATGCCGATACAAGAAATCAGAGTAAACCACATCAAAACCCTGCTTGATTCCGTAATGGCGCGGGGCGTAAACAATACCGCTGAAAAAATCAGGGAATGGACAGGCGCGGTTTTCGATTACGCCGCGCTACTGGAACTCACTGAAAGCAACCCTGCCCATGTGTTGAGACGTTATATCCCATCTGTTCCAGCGAGCAACCGCCCCGCCTTACCCCGTGAAGAGCTGACCGAGTTTTACCGCCGCCTGCTGCTGGCAGATATTGAGCCGCAAAACCGAATAGCCCTTATGCTGATAATGCTGGTGTTCGTCCGAAACACCGAGCTTAGGGGCGGGCGATGGGATGAAATAGATTTTGACGCGCGGTTATGGGTAATCCCAGCCGAGCGCATGAAGCACGAAAAGACCGCGCCGAAACCGCCGCATACCGTCCCGCTTGCAGATTGGACGTTGGAACTATTAGCGGAATTGAAGGCAATCACGGGCGATACACCCTACCTGTTTCCGAGCCGTACTAAGAAAGACGGTTTTATCAGTGAAAACACACTAGGAAAAATTATAAACAACATGGGCTATAAGGGAATAGCAAGCCCTCACGGATTCCGCGCCCTTGCAAGCAGTGTTTTGAACGAACAAGGCTTTAACCCTGACGCAATCGAGCGGCAGCTTGCCCATGTGGAAGAAAACCGTATCAGGGCGGCTTACAACAGGGCAGATTATATGACCGAGCGGCGGGAGATGATGGAATGGTATAGCAGTTATTTACGCGAACGATACGAAGCGGCGCGGGCAGATTTGGCAGCGGGCAAGGGCGTCTGAAAGGGTTTGATATGACGTTTAATGTGCCTGAATGGTTTGATTTGAAACTGTACGAAAAAACGCAGAAATATACGCGCCGGCAGTGGGCGGCTGATTTTCAGATACGGCGAGATATTTATCAAAGGTTGCTAGAAATTCGTGATGAAGTCCGCGAATATGCGGAATATACAGGCTGTTCCGTTTATGGACTTTGGAGTAGCAGACAGGCTGATTTAGAAATTTTGCGTATAAGAATACACGCGGCGGCAAAATATCAAATCCCTGCACAATCAGCGGGCGATAGCAGCAAAGCCGCTTCAAGGGCAAGCATTAAATATTGGGAATGTAAAGCTGACGCTATCTGCATAGCTAAAACAGACAAGCAGGAAGCCACCAATTTCGAGGCTAAAGGCTTGGACAATATTCTTGAAGCAAGCGCGTGGGTTGATTTTTCAAGAACGGATAACGCCATTATCGAAGACTTTAAGGCATGGCTAAAAGAACAGCGGGAATGGCGCGGATATGGGAATATAAAAATCCTCAACAGAGGAGAAATTGCGCGCCTATATCCTAACCGTGTCTTACCGTTTTTGGATTTGTGGCTTTGGAATGAAATTAACAAGCCTAACAACAAGTTTGGTAATGGTCTTTTTACCTATAATTGGCGAAAAATGAACGCCCTGCTTTTCCCGCCCGAAACCCTGACAGCCAAAGAAGTAGCGTCTAAAACGGCAGAAACCTTACGGAAAACTACATACAAGCAGGCAATGCGGATTCTGAAATGCGATGTTCTGCTGTTTTGACAGTTTAACAAGCATATTTATATAAATATCAATAAGATATTTATAATTTAACAAGTTTCTTTAACAAATTCGGTAATAAGTGCCATTTTTTGACTTCCTATCAGCCGCCCACTCGGGCGGCTATTCTTTTGCCTGTCGGCGGCGGAATACAACAGAAAACCGCAATCAATCATTAAAGGAGTTTAAAGATATGGAAGCAGCAACAGAAAAACTTGGTTCAGACCGTGCATTACGGGCAAAACAGGTTAGCGAGAAAGTAGGCTTGTGCGTGTCGGCGATTTGGGCAAAAACCAGCCCAAAAAATGCACGCTATGACGCTACGTTTCCCAAGCCGTTTAAGG
Source organism: Neisseria sp. HMSC069H12 (assembly GCF_001812735.1). Lineage (NCBI taxonomy): Bacteria > Pseudomonadati > Pseudomonadota > Betaproteobacteria > Neisseriales > Neisseriaceae > Neisseria > Neisseria sp. HMSC069H12. Next base: position 25,567 of record NZ_KV810244.1, on the reverse strand, counting down.
TAGCGGCAAATGCTACGGTATGGCTGGAATCGGAGCTTGACGCGTGGCTTTCGGCAAAAGCGGAAAGCCGTATTGATGGAAAACAAGGAGCAACAGCATGAAAAAAGAAGTAATGGTTTATATGGCGCGGGTAACGCACGGAATGGCAGGCGGATTTATACCCCGCAATCCTGAAGGCTTTGAACAGTTGAGCGGCAATCAGACACGCTTTGTCTGCTTTCCCGTTGAGGAATGCGGGTATTGTCCTGAAACGGTAGTTATTTGGGAGCAAAGCGATTCAGCAACATTCGGCTATGCCCGCGAACGCCTGTTTATCGAATCGAATGGCGAAAAAATGCCCTGTATCGGTTTTTTGGCAGACGGTAACGCCGCGTTGGAAATGGAGCAGTTGAGCCTTGCCGGCCGTATCAGTTCGCTGTTTTTGTTAAGCCGTGAAGCATGGGCGGCTTTTCCTGATATGGAGCTTGAAGTATTGGCTAGGGAAATGACGGCTAAGGGCGTTGCACTTGTTTGTGATGGCTGGTGTGATGAACATGAGTTTGCCGATGACGCGTTTTTGGAGCAGTTCAGGGAGATTGTCGAACGTCTGAACGCAAAACGACCGATGACGGTTTACGCGGGAATCGTCCAATAATCGGACAGCCTCAATAGAAAAAACCGCCAAATCTGACGGCTTGGCGGTTTCTTCAAGGGGTATCCAAAACGGATTAAGAAAAAAGTGAATCAAATTCACAAGGAAATATTATGAACAATCTTCATCATTTTGTACATTGTTTTCAGCATTTTGGCGTTTCAGACGGCCTTTGTCTGTCTGTAAACCTGCGGATTCTGCTTGACAGGCTGAATGACGGCTTGCAAAATACTTTTGCTTCCTTCAATCAGGTAGCTAGGTTTAGCAGCCTAAAGACAAATCGGCAGACCAGCCGCCGTAATCCTTTATCGGGCGGCATTTCTACGTCTGCATTCCCCTTGTTGTACCTTTTCCAATGGGAAACAGGGGCGGGAGGCTTCGTGCCTGCTGGGTTCGATTTGTCCAGTCTGCTAACCCGCCTTTTGTTTCCCGCCCGCCCGTTTAGCAGCGGAAAGGCTGGACTAAAAAACCAAATCGAAAAGGTAAACAACATCATGAAATCTATCCGTAAGGGCTATTCCCGCCCGCTTATTACCCATTCTATCCGTAAATTCCCTACGCTTGGCGGCGCATATCATCATGCCCTGCGTCTGACAGCTGCAAACAAGCAATGCCGCTTTGCCCTTGAACAAACCCAATCGGGCGCATGGACGGTTGCGCGTATTGTTTCGGGAGGTGCAGCATGAGCGTTAATACCCATATTTTCGGCGGCTTGCCTTCCTTGATGGCAAATTTTGAACATTTGACTGATGTTTCCCATTTGACTGATGACGAACTGTCGGAAATGGCAGAGCGTGCAAGCGTTGCCGTATCAGAATGCACGTTTATCATGGAAACAGTCGGTCGGCTGCTTGACCGCATGGCGCGGCTTTCTGTACTTGAGCAGGAATTAAGCCATGAAGAAACGGTGCGTTTTTCTAATGCTGTTATGTCGGAAATCGGCGGGGCAATGTGTTATGCGGCTGATATTCTTGCTGATATTCAACACCAGCAAGGCTATCGGGACGGGCATAAACAGGCTGTCCTCGATATGGAGATGGAGCGCAAACAGGCTTCCAACCCGTCCGATACCCCGTCTTAAATCCATTTTTTCCCTGAATCATCCGCCCTTCATGCCGCCCATCACGGACGGCATGGGGCAAACTTCGCCCTATGTTTTTGATAAATAATTAATTTATAACAGTTTTATATTTTATCGGGCATGGGGCAAGGAGGACGAAATCATGCAATCGACTGACAAAAACGACCGTTTCCGCCGCTATTTGAATCGAGCCTTGCTGCTGTTTTGGATATTTGCACTTGCCGCGCTTGCCCGTGCCTGCAATGCGCCCGCCTATGCCGTGGCAGAGCAACCCGAAACCCTGCCGCCTTATCCCGCCGATTGGACGACAAACCCTACGGCGGGGATTGTTTTAGAGCCTGTATCGGAGGGAGCAGCGCAATGAAGACCGAAAACAAGGCAATAGAGCCGCTGGCAGATAGACTGCCAAAGCCGCTTTATCTTGTAGCCCAGCATATTCACGGTAATCTTGAAACAGCGTTTGCGGCATTAAATGACCTGATGACGGCTTACCCTTCTATTCGGTTTGGAATGTTCCGTAATGGTGGGAAATGGCTGGTATTCCGTGTTCACGAACAGGAGCAACAGGCATTAAGGAAAAATCAACCTATTGGGAGTATCCGCCCATGAAGATAAATGCTTTGAGCAAGCTATATCAGGCGCAAAACTTAGATGAAGCTGCCCGATATGCACAATCGCTGGCAAACCGTCCCGATTGTGCGTGGCTGTGTCTGATTCAGACGGCGGGCGGTATGTGGGCTGTGTACTTGGTGCGAGTGTATCCATAGCTATAAAAAGTCGTCTGAAACCGATTCAGGGAAAAGCACCGTACATGGCTGAAATCCGTGTTTATAGCGCGTTACCTTTTCAGACGGCAAATCCCCTGTCTATCTATTTCTAATCCCTTAATTTTGCAAATTCAGCCCGATAAAGTGCATTTCGCACTATCGGCAGGCTAATTGCGCCTTACAGAAAGGCAAAACATGAAAAACAAACATCAAAACGGCGCGGACGACTGGCCGCGTTACTGCTTGGAGGACGTGAAGGCGGCGGCGCGTGGTCGCTGGACTGAAATCCTGACAGCTTTGGGGCTAGACCCGAAGTATTTAAACCCGAAAAAACACCAGCCATGCCCAAATTGCGGCGGTAAAGACCGACTCCGCTTTACCGACCATAAGCAGGGCGGCGGCTTCATCTGCAACGGTTGCGCCCCTGACGGCGGCAGCGGCTTTGATTTGCTTATGCTGCTTTACGGCTACGACTTCACGGAGGCATACAAGGCGGTAGCGGGTGTACTGGGTATGGGCGGGGGCAGTACCGCGCCCGCTGTGATGAAACAGCCGCCCGCGCCGCCGCCCGATACGGCTAAGGAAGAAGAAGCCAAACGGCAAAGGCTGGCAGCTTTGTGGGAGTCCTGCGAACGGTGGGACGCTGACCGCATCATCGCCGATTATCTGCACGGACGCGGCATTCCCTACCCTGAAAAAATGCCGATTCATTCCGATTTGCGCCTGTGCCGTCGTCTTGCATACTGGCATAAAGGGCGCGTTATCGGGAATTTCCCCGCGATGGTCGTCGTTTACCGTGATGTATCGGGCAAACCGCGCGGGCTGCACATGACCTATCTATCTGTATCGGCCGGCGGCGAAGTATCAAAAATCAGGCTTTACGACCCACAAAACCGCGAAACCCTGCCCGCCAAGAAAATGCAGTCTGTCAGCGCGGGCAGCCTGACGGGGGCGGCAATGCGGATTTTTAAGCCTGAAAGCGGCATTTTGGGCGTATGCGAAGGCATAGAAACGGCTGTTGCGGCGCGGTATGTATCGGGTGTGCCGATGTGGGCTTGTGGTTCGGCGCATGGGCTGAAATCGTTGGTTTTGCCCGATTGGGTAAGGGAGCTTGGTCATTATTGCAGATAACGACACAAACCGAACGGGCATAGAGGCGGCTAGAGCCTTGCAGCGGCGTTATCACGGGAAATTAGACAGTATCAAGATTTGGCAGCCTGACGGCGCGGGGGCTGACGCGCTGGATGTGTTGGCGGCAAATATTCAGAAAGGAGCGGCAAAATGACAGACCGCAAGGACGAAAATCAAAACGACAAACCGAATAAACCTGAAAACGGCGTTTCAGACGACCCCAAACGCGCCCCAAACAGCGGCAAACAGGCTGCTAAGGGCAAAGGTCGTCTGAAATTGCACATAGGCGGAAAAAGCGATTTTGAAGCATTGCAGCATATCGCCGAAACAGAGGGCGAAGGGCTTAGGTCGTATTACAGCGTAACGCGAAGCGGCATAAATGCGGGCGTTTACTTCCATGAAGCGGCAAACAGCAAAGACGGCACGGAATACATGAAACCGCCCGTTTTGTTGTCCGACCCGTTCGAGATAGTCGGACGCGGGCAGAGTACCGACGAGAAAGAATACCGTCTTTTGCGTTTTAAACGGCACGGAGGCGGGGAATATCGAACCGTTGCCATGCCGCTTGAAATCGCTGGCAGACCTGACGGGCTGGCATTTTTGAGGGCAAACGGCATAGGTGTGAACCAAAACGGACAGGCGATTGCGCGGCTTGTGAACTATATCCAGTGGGAGGGAGACCAGACGGAATACCTTTTCAGCAAGCGCGGCGGCTGGTGTGATGAAACCTTTACCGCCTACATCATGCCGAACGGCGAAATCATCGGCAAACCTGAAACGCCTGTTTTCTATATCGGTGATTTGAGCAAAAAGCGCGCTTACGGCGCGGCGGGCAGCCTTGAGGAATGGCAGGAAAACATCGGGCGTTATCTTGAAGGGAACAGCCGCTTACTGCTTGCCGTCGGCGCGGTGTTTGCCGCCCCGTTGCTGGCAGTCATGAAGCACGAAAACGGCGGCTTCCACTTTTTCGGACAGTCCAGTATCGGCAAGAGCGTATCGGGCATGACCGCGCTGTCCCTTGTGGGTAATCCTGAAGAACTGCGTATACAGTGGAACGGCACGGGCTTGAGTTTCGACAATGCCGCCGCTGCAAATTCGGACAGCGTGATTATGCTGGACGAAATGGGACAGGCAGATGGCAAAACGCTGGATACTGCCGCATACGCCGTCTTCAACGGCGCGAAGAAAGGACAAGGGGCTAAGGAAGGCGGCAACCGCGAACACCTCACATGGCGCGTGCTGGCAATTTCCAATGGGGAATATGAACCCGAATATTTCATGAAGAAATACGGGTTGCAATGGCAGGCAGGGCAAGCCGTCCGACTGCCCGCCATTCCTGCTGACGCTGGCAAAGGTTATGGCGTATTCGAGAATCTGCACGAGTTCGCCCGCCCTGATTTACTGGCAGCGCATTTGGAACAGTCCGCAAAAACCTATCACGGCACTGCTTTACGCGCCTATCTCGAACGTCTGACCCTTGAGGCGGCAGCAAATAAAAGCGGGCTGATAGGTCGTCTGAATGCACTGTATCAGGCATTTTTGGCGCGTCTGCCGTCCGATTTGGCAAGCCAGCCTATACGGGCAGCAAAACGGTTTGCCCTTGCCGCCGCTGCATTGGAAGTAGCAGGGCAATGGGGAATTACAGGTGTTCCTCAAGGCGCGGGGGCTGACGGCGTGAAGACCTGTTTTGACGCATGGCTTGAACACGCGGGAACAGAAAACAAGGAAGAGCGCGATATTCTGAAAGCCGCCAAAGACTTTATGCTTGAGCATGGATATAGCGAACGTTTTATCAAAGACCCGAAAAAGGCTGACGGTTCGATTCAATACCTTGGCGATACGATAGAAACCAAGCGCAATCACGCGGGCTACATCTTGGAATCGAGAAGAACGGGCGAGCCGCCGATATGGTACGTCTTAGATAAAGTCTTTGAAGATGAAATCTGTAAGGGCAAAGATTTAGGGCTGGTGTGCCGAGTGCTGGCAGATTGTGGCTGGCTGAAAAAGGACGGGCGAAACTTTAAAGCCAAAGTTCCGCAATCCTTAGTCGGTGAAAACCTGTTACCCGCGCGGATACGCCTTTACTGTTTTAGAGGAATAGCCCCGCCTGAAGAAAACGGCGCGGGGGATTGAAGGGCTGACAGGGTAAGCATGGGCAAACCCTGTGTTTTCTTCATGACGCGAAAAATTCAAAAATATGTAGGTCTTGTAGGGCAGAAATATCAATATTGCCTATAACACTTTGAATATAAGAGTTTAAACAGGTTTTAACAGCGTTTTTGATTTGTAGGTCTAGTGTAGGTCTAGTGTAGGTCTAGTGTAGGTCTGACAATTCAGTTAATTTGAACTGCGGCAGCTTCTGACCTACATTCAGACCTACAACAGACCTACGAATCGGCACTTGTAACCCGTTGATTATTAAGGTTAGACCTACCAGCCCTACAAGACCTACAAGATTTTTGCGTTTTATATAAAAGGGAAAATGTAAAACAAACAAATTAAGGAAAATCAAGATGATAGATGGAATAGTTAGCGGAAGGCTGCTTTTAGACCCAAAACCGATGAGGACGCGGCGCGGTTCGCCCTACCTGATAGCCAAGATGACAGCTTACGGATACGCAATGGGCGCGATGAAGACGCGGGATTTAAACGCGGATTTGATTGTATTCGACAAGCAGGCAATGGAGGAACTGGCAGAATATAGAGCAGGCAATTTCCTGACGGTATGCGGTATCGTTTACCCTGTTCAAGAGCCATATTTAGGAGCAATAGAAACAGTATTGAAAATAACAGTTCGATTTGTGCTGACAGACTATTTGAAGAACCAAAGGAAAAACGACGGCGATTTATTCCGTCTGATAGATAGGGCAAGAAAGAGTTAATCAGAATAAAGGGTAAGGGGGTATAAAAGTTTAGACAGCATAGATTTTGGAAACCCCCCGCCCTCCCATTTGCAGAATTTTTTCCCCTGTAAAATTGTTAAAGTTATATTTTAACAGTCTGTTTAACAAAGGTTTTTTAGCATTTTATATCAAAGAAAACCCATCTACGGGGTGGGGGTATTCAAAGTTTGGATATGGTAGTTTTGGGAAACCCTCTGCTTTCCCACGCATATATTTTCCTAGTTTTTAGGCGTTTTTGTTTAAGGGAAACTGTTAATTAATCAAATGTTGTTTGATATAAAATTGCGTGTGTATTCTGTACAGTCTAAATAGCCTTTACAATCAGCGCGGGCTTGCCCTTGACGGCATATTGCCCCAGCGGGTAAAGTACGAGCCTGCTAGCTTTAATCAGGCTGTTTTGAGGTATTGGGCAGCCTAAACGAATGGATAGTAAGGATATTAGAACGTCCTATGTAAAGATGAAAATTAGCCCCGAAAAATTTTGACTTGTGCAAAATTACGGTATTATTTACGGTATTTTCGGATTTAATGAAAATTTATCCATTCTAAATCAAGGTGTTAATATCGGAGTTTTTGTCTATCCGTCACTCAAAATGAGCAGCTTTCGGGCTGCTTTTTTACATCTATTCCACTATACACCCATTCGAAATCGAAACTGCTTTTACAGCTGTTTCCATTGTATCTTTCAGACGGCCTATCATTTATGTTGAATCCATCACAAAAACTTGTCGAATTGGTCCGTATCCTTGAAGAACGTGCCTATATTTTTCCGGGAGATCCTGTGCAGGCGACGGAAGCGTTGCAGCATATTGATGGCGGCAACGAGGAAAAACTGATACGCCGCGCCCAAATCATTGACCGCGACCAGCATTTAAAATATGTGTTGCAACAGGTGGAGACAGGCTCGTTTTGGCTTTGGATTGTTGCGGCGACATTGTTGTTTACGGTCGGTTTTTCCAGCACTTATCTTTTGATGGACAATCAGGGACTGAACTTTTTTCTGGTCTTGGCCGGGATTTTGGGCATGAATACAATCATGCTGCTGGTGTGGCTGGCGACTTTATTCCTGCGTTTGAAAAATGTGCACTTTATCAGCAGTCCGGCAACTTGGTTCCGAGGCAAAGATCCTGTCAATCAGGCAATTTTGCGGCTTTATGTGGATGAATGGCGCAAACCGCAAACGCGTTGGCTGATTGGTGCAACTTCGCACGGTCTATGGCTATGCACGCTGTCGGGAATGTTGGTTTCTGTTTTGCTGCTGCTTTTGGTACGTCAATATACATTCAACTGGGAAAGCACGCTTTTAAGTAATACGGCATTGGTGAAAACGGTTGAGGCTTTGTCATGGCTGCCGGAACGTTTGGGCTTTCCTGTTCCCGACAGTCAGGCCGTAATTGCAGGCCGTCTGAACAATCATATCGAAGATGCACGCGCTTGGGCAGGTTTACTCATCGGCAGCATTATCTGTTATGGCATTCTGCCGCGCTTGCTTGCTTGGCTGGCTTGCAAGATTACTTTAAAAACCCTTCGCGAACGTTTGGATTTGAATCAGCCGTACTATCAAAACATCCTCCGCACATGGCAAACGAAAATTGTCGATGCCGATGATTTTCAGGAAAACATCATCCCTGTTTCATCTAAAATTACGCTGAATAATGCGCCCAAATGGGCAGTTACACTGGAAACGGAATGGCCTGAGCCGCTTTGGTTTTCCGGCGTTTTGGCACAAGAATGGATAGATAAAGGCGTGGCCGCCGGCAGAAAAGATTTGGAACAATTAGAAGCCGAATTGAAACAAACTCCGGCGCAACTTCTCATCGGCGTACGCACGCAAACTGTTCCCGACCGCGGCATTTTGCGTCAAATCAGCCGTTTGGCCGAAGCGACGGACGGCGGCGTTATCATTCAACTTTTGAATCAAGACAGTTTCTCTGAAGATTTGGATACCAAACTGGATTATTGGCGCGATGCGCTGGCAGAAAGAAACATTGCCTGGTTGGAACCAACCCGTTTGGCACAAGAAAAACGGCAAAGCTCTATTTGACAGATAAACCAAAGGCCGTCTGAAACCTGATGTTTGGGTTTCAGACGGCCTTATTTATTGTTGAGGATTCATCTTAATGATGGTCGTGGCGATGCTCTTGATGATGTTTGGGCTTGGTTGCGTGGTGTTTGGCTTTAGGTGCAGTTTTTTCATTTTTTGCGGTTTGGCTTTTTTGTGCATACGTTCTTGTTTCGGATGCATTTCGTGTTTGCCGTGTGCAGAAGCGACTGGAGCCAATACCAAACCGGCAGCTGCAACCATCAAAGAGGTCATTTGAATCAGTTTTTTCATATTTATCTTCTTTCAAGGGGTTGATTTGAGGTAAAAATAAGAATTTATTCGCACTCAAGCGATGGACAAAATATTAATGGCTTTAACTGTCAGCTGCTGTCAGCATTCAGCGAAATCTGTTCAAAATTCGGCAATAGAAGTATGGCAACACGATGATGTAGCAAGCTTTTAAAAGTTTACCGTCAATTTTGACAAAGTGTCTTTACACATTTCCCAAACGACAAAAAGCGCGAACCTTTCGATTCGCGCTTTTTTTCAGACGACCTCAATTATTTCTTGTCGTCTTTTACTTCTTCAAAGTCGGCATCTACCACGTCATCGTCTTTCTTGGCGGAAGACGGCTCGGCTTGTGCGCTTTCGCCTGCTTGTGCTTCGGCTTGCGCTTGAGCGTAAACCATTTCGCCCAATTTTTGGCTGGCTGCACCCAAAGCTTCGGCTTTGGCATCGATAGCGGCTTTGTCGTCGCCTTTAACTGCTTCTTCAGCTTCTTTCAACGCAGCTTCGATTTTTTCTTTCTCGGTAGCGTCGAGTTTGTCGCCGTAGTCAGTCAGAGATTTTTTCACAGAGTGAATCAGGGCTTCAGCTTGGTTGCGGGAAGCGACCAATTCAGTCAGTTTTTTATCTTCTTCAGCGTTGGCTTCGGCATCTTTCACCATGCGTTCGATTTCTTCTTCGCTCAAACCTGAAGAACCTTGGATGGTGATGTTGGCCGCTTTGCCTGTACCTTTGTCTTTGGCAGAAACGTGCAAGATACCATTGGCGTCAATGTCGAAAGTAACTTCAATTTGTGGCATACCGCGTGGTGCAGGTGCGATGTCGGTCAAGTTGAACTGCCCCAAAGATTTGTTGGCAGAAGCGCGTTCGCGTTCGCCTTGCAGTACATGGATGGTTACTGCGCTTTGGTTGTCTTCGGCGGTAGAGAACACTTGCGACGCTTTGGTCGGGATGGTGGTGTTCTTCTGAATCAGCTTGGTCATCACGCCGCCCATGGTTTCAATACCCAAAGACAGAGGCGTTACGTCCAGCAGCAATACGTCGCTACGGCCGCCGCTCAATACTTCGCCTTGAATCGCTGCACCTACTGCAACAGCTTCGTCAGGGTTCACGTCTTTACGAGGCTCTTTACCGAAGAAGGCTTTAACGGCTTCTTGTACTTTCGGCATACGGCTTTGACCACCGACCAAAATTACGTCGTCGATGTCGCTGGTGCTCAAGCCGGCATCTTTCAATGCGACTTTACAAGGCTCGATAGAACGTTGGATCAAATCTTCAACCAGGCTTTCAAATTTGGCACGGGTAATTTTCATGGCCAAGTGTTTAGGGCCGGTTGCGTCCATAGTGATGTATGGCAGGTTGATTTCAGTTTGCTGACCGCTGGACAACTCGATTTTGGCTTTTTCAGCAGCTTCTTTCAGACGTTGCAGAGCCATTACGTCTTGTTTCAAATCAATGCCTTGTTCTTTTTTGAACTCGTCAATGATGTAGTCGATCAAGCGTTGGTCGAAGTCTTCACCGCCCAAGAAAGTATCGCCGTTGGTTGCCAATACTTCGAATTGTTTGTCGCCGTCGAGGTTGGCGATTTCGATGATGGAAATATCGAAGGTACCGCCGCCCAAGTCATATACGGCTACTTTGCGGTCTTTGTTGTCGCCTTTGTCCATACCGAATGCCAAAGCGGCTGCGGTTGGTTCGTTGATGATACGTTTTACTTCCAAACCTGCGATGCGGCCTGCGTCTTTAGTCGCTTGACGTTGGCTGTCGTTGAAGTAGGCCGGAACGGTAATCACGGCTTCAGTGACTTTCTCGCCCAAGTAAGCTTCAGCGGCTTCTTTCATTTTACGCAGGACTTCTGCGGAAACTTGCGGCGGAGACAGCTCTTTGCCTTGCGCTTTCACCCATGCGTCGCCGTTGTTGGCTCTGATGATTTCGAAAGGCATGGATTCGATGTCGCGTTGAACTTCTTTGTCTTCAAATTTATGACCGATCAAACGTTTTACAGCGTAGATGGTGTTTTTAGCGTTGGTTACCGCTTGGCGTTTGGCGGGTGCGCCGACGAGGACTTCGCCGCCGTCCAGATAAGCGATAACGGAAGGAGTAGTGCGTGCACCTTCTGCATTTTCGATCACTTTGGTTTGACCATTTTCAGAAATGGCCAAACAAGAGTTGGTTGTACCTAAGTCAATACCGATTACTTTTGCCATATTATGTTGCTCCTAATAAATAAACTTTTCTAAATTAATAATCCTGTGGAACATTTCGTTCCGATGGCTTGTAAATAAGGTTGCTTCATTTTTTTTCAAGGCTTAATTTGAATTTTTTTTCAAATTAAATTCAAGTACTTGATTTATTTATCCACAAGCCGTTTATTCTTTTTTCAGACGGCCGGTTTTAATTTTCCGATTCCGGTTTATCGGAATGATTTTCCAATAGCGGAACATCAGGCTTTGAAACCGGATAAGGCCGTCTGAAGATTTTATGCTTGATAAACTGTATCAAGCGGTGCCTTCAATCTTCTTTTTTCGCCACGACAACCATCGCAGGACGCAAAACGCGGTCGGATAATGTGTAGCCTTTTTTCATCACGCTGACGATGGTGTTCGGCTCTTGCTCGCTGACCACTGCCTGCATGGCTTGGTGGTAATGCGGGTCAAGCTTCTCGCCTGCCTGAGGATTGATTTCTTTAATATGGGTGGCATCAAACGCTTTTTGCAACTCGTTCAAAGTCATTTGCACGCCCATTTTCAGGGCATCGAAATTACCGCTTTGGTCGAGCAGCGCCATTTCAAGATAGTCTTTGACAGGCAGCATTTCGGCCGCAAATTTTTGTCCGGCGAATTTATGGGTATCGGCGATTTCTTGCTGATGGCGGCGGCGCAGGTTTTGCTCGTTTGCCAAACCGCGCAGCTCGCTGTCTTTGAGCTGGCCTTCCAACTCGGCAATACGCGCCTGCAGATCTTCGTAAGTCGGCTCAGCTTGTACTTCGGCTTGTTCGGTTTCAACTGCTTCAGCAGTTTCTACGGCTGCCGCTTCTTCGGCTTCGTTTTGGTGTTGTTCGTTACGATCCGTCATTTCTGACATCCTTTTAGAGTGTTGGCATTCAATTACCCATATATAAGGCCGTCTGAAAAAACTTCAAGCATTTGAACGTCGATTATCAAATGCCTTGTTAAAAGACGTTGGAAAACGGTAAGATAGCCATCTGATTTTATTCTTCAGACGGCCTCGAATATGAAAAAAGACCATTTGAATTCAACCGATTTTAATCTGTGGCACACCATCCGCGAAGAAACAGAAGCGGCAGCCGCGGCCGAACCGATGCTGGCGAGCTTCCTGCATCAAACCGTGTTACGCCACGATTCGCTCGATTCGGTACTTGCCTACCATCTTTCCAGCAAACTGGGCAGCCCGATTATGGATGTGCGCGCGCTGTTTGAAATCTATCAGCAGGCTTTGAGCGTGGACACCCGTATCAGCAAATGTGTCGAGGCCGACTTGAAAGCCATTTATGAGCGTGACCCTGCTTGTGATGAATATTCGCTGCCGCTTTTATATTTCAAAGGCTTCCACGCCGTACAGGCACACCGTATCAACCACTGGCTCTATCAAAACGGCCGTAAAACGCTGGCGTATTTCCTGCAAAACCGCATGTCGGAAGTCTTCGGTGTCGATATACACCCGGCCGCTCGTTTCGGTCACGGCCTGATGCTCGACCATGCCACCGGTTTTGTGGCCGGCGAAACTGCCGTCTTGGGCAACAATATTTCCATCCTCCACGGCGTAACGCTGGGCGGTTCGGGCAAAGAAAGCGGCGACCGCCACCCGAAAATCGGCGATGGCGTGATGATTGGTGCAAATGCCTCAATTTTGGGCAACATCCGCATCGGCGTAAATGCCAAAATCGGCGCAGGCAGCGTGGTGGTTGCCGATGTACCGTCTTCGATTACCGTAGTCGGCGTACCGGCCAAACCGGTTGGCCGCTCTTCCCAAACCCCGTCTGCCGATATGGATCAAAGCATTCAATTATCATCTACGGATTTTGTGATTTAAACCGTCTGCCATTCAAAAGGCCGTCTGAAAAAACAAATCTTTCAGACGGCCTTTTTATGTTTTGAATCTTGGCGTCAACCGCGTTTGCGCAAGGCTTCCAAATGCGTTTTAACCTGCTTGACTTTCTCTTCGGTAAACAGCTTGGCAATGTTTTTCCAAATGCTGTGATAACCGTAAGGCCCGTGCTGCATTTCGGCTTTTGCCTCTTCCGCTGTCCAGCCTTGATAAATGATGCGGTACATTCCGGCAATCAAACCGGTACGGTCTGCTCCGTGATAACAATGGATAAGCACTGCGCCGTTTTGCTGTTGTTTTTCAATTAAGTATAGAATTTCCGCAATCTCTTTCGGCTTAATGCTCCATGACAGCAACGGACGGTTTAACAAGGTCAAACCATACTCTTTCAAATGATCGTCATCGTTGCGGTCGAAAAAGCGCAGGTTGATCACGCTTTGAATGCCCAGTTTGACGATGGCTTCGCCATCTTCGGCAACAGGCTGCTCGCTGCGGTAAAGCTTGTCGTCGATGCGATAAAGGTTGGCATCGTGTTTGACGGGCGTTGCCCAACGCTCGGACTGAACGGCTTTGCCGTTATCCGGTGGCGCGGCCGAGCAAGCAATGGGCAAGCCGGAAGCGAGAAGGCACAATAAAAGACGGCGCATAAAATTCCTGTATGAAAATCACTTGGAAATCAAAATATCATACGATTCTATCAAAACCCGTTCGGATATTCTATCCGCGCAAACCGCGTTACAATAAAGCCTCTTTTTTCAGACGGCCTTTCATCATGACCTACCTTGCTTGGAACACCACGCCTTCCCTTGCTACCCTTTGCCGCGCAATCGAACAACATACCGTACCGCTTTATTTGATTGTCTGCCTGCCTGAAAACCGTATTCCCGATTTTCCGCTGTCAAATCATCCCTCCGAGCTTGAAGGCCGTCTGAACAACCGTCTCGCTCAAGCCATGAAATGTCTTCAGTTCAACAGTGTTAATGTTTTAGAAAACATCTTGCCTGATGTGCATCTCTGGCTGGTTCCGCCACACCGCACCGACCGCTTACACGAACATTTCCATCATATCCAATGGCAAACCGAAGCCATATCCCAATCCGCCCCTATTCCTCTAAAACCTTGGTTCAGGCGGCCTGAACATCAAGCCGCACCCGAACACGTCCTGATTATCGGCGCAGGCATTGCCGGCGCGGCGACCGCGCGCAAACTGGCTGAACACGGCGTACGCGTTACGGTTTTGGAGACCGGTAAAGCGGCGCAGGCAGGCAGCGGCAACCGCCAAGGCTTGCTCTACGCCAAAATCTCGCCACACGATACCGAACAAACCGAGCTGCTGCTGACAGGCTACGGCTACACGCGCCGATTATTGGAAGACTTGCTGCCCGACTCCGACGTATGGGGCGGTGACGGCGTATTGCATTTGAATTTTGACGACAGCGAACGCAAACGCAATCAGGCCTTGGGTTTGCAACACCAGCATAAGCACCTCTACCGCAGCGTATCTGCTGAAGAGGCTGCGTCCATCGCAGGCATAGACGTATTTTCAGACGGCCTTTACTGGCCGCAAGGCGTATGGCTGAATCCGTCCGCCGTCGTGCATACCTTATTGAATCATCCGCTGATTGAGTTGCACGAACATTCGCCGCTGACCGCAGTATCACATGACGGCACACAATGGACGGCACACACGCTGGACGCGCATTTCAACGCCAGCCATATCGTTTACTGTATGGGCGCGCACAGCCCGACTGCCGCCGACACCAACGTCTCCGCCCTGCCTTTCCGCCAAATCCGCGGACAAACCGGCGTTGTATCCGCCAGCCCGTTTTCACAAAAACTGCGTTGCGCCATTTCCGGCGAAAGCTACATCAGCCCGAGCTGGCAAGGCTGCCACTGCTACGGCGCGACATTTGTCCTCAACAGCAACGATGAAACTTGGTATCCGCAGGAAGAAACCGAAAACCGCACCGCCCTGCAACAACTCAATCCGCCATTGGCACAATCCCTGTTTGAGCAAGATTCGTTTTCAGACGGCCTTCAAAATACACAAGGCCATGCCGCCCTACGTTGCGACAGCCTCGACCACTTACCCGTTGTCGGCGCGCTCGGCGACATCACCGCCATGCAGTCCGCTTACGCCAAGCTGGCATTGGACAAAAACTACCGCCTCGACAATATCCCCTGCCCTTACCTGCCCAATGCCTACATCAATACGGCACACGGCACGCGCGGACTGGCGACAGCCCCCATCTGCGCCGCCGCCATTGCAGCCGAAATACTCGGCTTGCCGCATCCGCTATCGCAAAGGCTGAGAACCGCGCTACACCCCAACCGCGCCATCATCCGCGCGATTGTTCGGCAGCAACCGTTGTTATCCGATTAAGGATTTCGCTGTAAATAAAAAAGGCCGTCTGAAAGTCATTAAAACTTTCAGACGGCCTTTAGCTATCCGTTAACTGCTTAGAATTTCCATTCCAAAGACACGGCATAGTTGCGACCTGGGGCACGGTAGCGATCTAAGCCTTTGCCATCGCGGTCAACGCCGTTGGTGGTGCTGTAGCTTTACCAACCTTCCTTTCTGTTCTAATTACCTTAGAACTTGGCTTCAAGCGTGAAGTTGTAGCTTCTGCCGGGGGAGGTGAAGCGTTCTATACCGGCATGGGTTTTGTTGTCAACGCGGTTGACTGTACCGAATTCGCGGATGCTGCGTAGCGATTCCCAAGTGTAGTATTTTTTGTTGCCAATATTGTACGCACCGGCGCGCAGGGTGAAGTATTTGCCCAAGTTGACGTAGCCTGTCAGGTCGAAAAGCGTATAGGCTTTGCTGTGCTTGGCAAATGGCCATGGGTTGTTCAAATCATCACTGCTGTGAACGGTGTCAGACGGTTTTTTAGCTGCAGTGTGTGTCAGGTACGCATTGATACCCCAGCGTTTGGAAGGAGCGTCGTAGCCCAGATTGTAAACGGCAGACCACGGCGAAAGTGCGTTAATCGGGGTTTCCTGTTCGTTGGTCTGTTTGGCTTTGCCTTTGATGTAGCTGACATTGACACCTGCGTGCGTACCTTGTGGCAAACCGATGCTGTCGAGGTTCCATGTGCCGTTAAATTCCAAACCTTTCACCCATGCGGAGGAACGGTTTTGGTTTTGCCAAACGGGTGAGCTGACCAATGCGGTACCGTCGGAAATCGGCGCATAATTAGGGCTGTTGGGGTTGTCTGAGGACACGCCCATGTAGGTCAGCTCGATAAAGTTGCGGTAGCGGGTTTGGAAGCCGGAGAGTTTAAAGTTTCCGGCTTTGCCACTGCCGGCAAGTCCCAGCTCGAAGTTTTTGGCGGTTTCTGCCTTAAGGTTAGGGTTTGCTTTAAGGTAGAAGTCAGGATGCGGGAACAATAGCCAGGTTTCGTCTGAAGTCGGCGCGCGGAAGCCAGTGCTGTATTTTGCCAAAAGATTCAAATGCGGAGTGAATTTCCAGTCTAATCCTAAACCGTAGCTGAAACCGCTGTGTTTACGCTCGCTGCCAAGATAGGGGATTTGACCGCGGATGGCAGGGGTATAGTTGGGGTTGTCCTTGGCTTTGCTGCTGCTGTTGTCGTAACGAACCCCGGCATTGAGGCGGTATTGGCTGCTGTCGCCGAATTGGAAGGTGTTGTTCCAGTAGGCAAAACGGTTTTTGGAGGAGCTTTCGACCAGCATAGTCAATTCTTGGTTGTTGGACGTTTGATATTTCGGGTCGTATAGGCGTACCCAATAGCTATGGTCGCTATTACCGTTGTCGTTTTTAGAACCGCCCAATCCGTATTGCATAGCCCATACCGATTTGGAGAAGTCGATTTGTTTTTCGGTGTCTACACTATATTGTGCGGTCTTTTGACGGATGTTGCGGAACATATGATATACGTCGCTATTGATACCGTTTTGGGCGTAATCGGTCGGCAAGTCCCAAGTCCAGGTACTCATGTCGATGGTTTGACGGTCGTAACGCAGGTTGAGGCTGTCCCATGGTCCTTGGTCAAGTTGGTTTTTGTATTCGAAACCGATGCGTTTGCGGTAGGAAATATCTTGACGGGAACGGGTATCGCCCAGAGCCTCACCTTTCCAGTTTGCCGCCCACATATTGGATAATTCAGTCGTCGTGCGGTCGGTGCGTGAATCCTCGTAAATCCAACCGATACGGTTTTTATCGTTGAAGTTGTAACCCAGTTTGAATAAGGTGCTTTTGTTTACCCAATCTTGTGGATCGGGTTTGCTGCGGGCTACGCCGCGGCTGCCGTAGTTGGTGCTGCCGGCATTCGGGTTCCAGCTTTGTTTGTTGTCGGTGATGACGGTATCGGCAGCGTCGCTGTTGTTTTTGGTTTCTTTACCGAAACGGCGGGTATAAACCATCAATGCATCCAGGCCCAGCCAAGTTCCTGCGGCGGTTATGCTGCTGAATTTCTGGCTGTTGCGTCCGATATAGCCGCCTTTAATGCCCAAATGGTAGGGCTTTTCTTCGGAAACATAGTCGCTTGCGGATTTGGTTTTATAGTTGACGGCACCGCCCAATGCACCGCTGCCGGATTTGAGCGAGTCCGCACCTTTGGTGAGGGTTACTTCCGAGAAATTTTCGGGTTCGGAAGTGTTGCGGTTGGCATTGAAGTTGCCGTATGCGCCGAACAACTCTTGGAATGCTTCAGACGACCTGCTTTCTGCTTGTGCCAGTCCGTCCACGTTGATGGCAACGCGGTCTTTATCGACACCGCGTATGGTAAAACCGTTAGAACCTGAGCGCCCGCCTTCAACGACGCTGATGCCCGGATCGTAACGCACCAAGTCGCTTTCATCGGAGACCATTTGTTTATCCAAAGCCTGACGGCGGATTTTCTCTTCACCGAGTTTTTGTACTTTGCGGCCGCCAATGACTTTGACTTCATTCAACTCCTGATAAGCTTGAGGAATAGGATCGGCCGCTAAGGCAGGGAAAGTTTGGCTGACAATAGCTGCCAGCAGTACAGGTTTAAAATGGAAGGACATTTTTTGCCTCTTAATATATATTGATTATCTATTATTGGAATGCTTGATGTGCAGTTACTGGCTGACAGGTGTCAAGCTTGTATCTGTCGTATTGCGGTCTGATGAATTTTCTACGCCGCCAAATACAGTATCTAACGATTTGTCAGCATCGAAGGTAACTTTGCCGCCTATGCTGACTTCTGTTTTATCGCCGCCTTTAAACTGACCGAAGAATTTTCCTTCGACTTTGCCGTTTTTACCGTCAGATTCGGCAGTGCCTGAGAAATCAACGCCGTTAATGCCCACATCTTTCATTACGACGTCCGGACCGTAATCCGCATTACCTAAAATCGTGCCGCCGAGTTTGTTGGTGTTGAAATTGGCTGTCAGCAGTGAAAGTTTGGGAGCGGTTTTTTCAGACGACCCGGAGGATTTGCCCGGATCGTAGGTTGAGGTAACGATATTGCCGTTGCGGACGCGGACTGCCCAAACTTCGTATGTGGTCTTGCCTTTTGCCACAGTACTGTCTGACGGAGTGTAATAAGACGGTTTCGCCGTGCCAACAGGTTTACCGCCGACGAACAGGTCTGCCGTGCCGTCTGAACTTATCCATGCGCCGAATTTGAGGTGATCATGTTTGGTTGCGGGCGCGTAGGTGAACTGTCCGGAACTGCTGCAACAAACAAACAGCTTTCCACCTTCGGATAAAGGCTGACCTTTGTGGCGTGTACGCAGGGCATAAGATGGGCTGGAGTAGGAGGGGACAATCGGGTCGGAATATGAGCTGATGTTGTAATAGTTGCCTGAAGGGGTTTGATAGACATATTGCTTATCGGTATAGCTGCCCCATGATGTTTTTACTTCGAGCTCCGCTTCATGCAGGCTGCCACCTTTTCCGGAAAGGGTATTGATGGTCTGTATCGCACTGCTTTCATCGCTCAGCTTAACATTGGCGATAGGTTGCGCTGTCGGAATAGCAACGGGAACTTTGGGTTCAGATGCACCTCCACCTGCACATGCAGTCAAAATAAAGGTAGTTGCAATGGGTACTATAAATACATTAATTTTCATAACCAATCTCTCTAAATACAAGCTTCTCAAATACAATAATGATAAGTATTACTAATAATATGAAATATTGTGTAATAAATATTTTATTTTAGCAATACCAATATTTTCTCTATCAGTAGTTAGGGTGAATCTTTATGCTATCCTCTCTCTGTTAAATATATTTACGTAATTTATAATCCTATAAAAATAAATAAGTTATATATATTTCGTAAATTTGCCGTTATAATGATAAATCTAAATACGAATCTGTATTTTTTATGCAAAAATAAAATTACCTGAGATGCCTCAGGCAGTTTTATGATAAGAGCAAATCCCTTATTAGAAACGGTTTGCCCTGCAATATATACATATATTTCGGATGACTTTAAATGCTAAAAATAAAACAAAAAATTGTCTCAGCTTCTTTGTGCTACCTATTGCCGTCAGCAGTCTTTGCTGAATTTCCCGAAGAGGGTGTTCGGCAGAATATTTCTTCTCAGAATACTGCTGTACAAGTACAACAGAAACAATGGTTAGATATTTTATCTGAGGAAGAAAGGTCGCCTGAAAAGAATGAGAATATAGGCAGACCGACTCTGATTAACGATGATTTTTTAGCGGCAAACCCGCATATTCTTGAGGATGCGCTGATTCAAGCACTTAACGGCAATAGCGCAGATTTGGTTTCTTCGCTTGCCGCACTTTACCGCAAACAGCCCAACCACAATCCCAAGCTGATTGCACGTGCCGATGCTTTGCTGGCAAAGTTGAAAGGACGAAATTCCGAAGCGGTCGAACGTTATCGTACCCTTTATGAATCTGACGTTTCAGACGACCGCATATTGTTGGATTTGGCAGCTGCAGAGTTTCAGGACCATCGTTTGGGTGAGGCAACGATGCATTTTCGTCATGCCGCGCAACGCGATATACCTGCCCCCGTTTTGGAAAATGTCAAACGTTTTCAAGAAGCCGTCAAACGGCAGACAGAATGGAAATGGTCTGGCGGAATCAGCCCCGTGCATAACGATAATGCCAACAACGCTGCTCCGCGTTATTGCATCGAAACAAGGGGGCAAACCGCATGCAGTGTTACCTTACCTGTCAGTGCCAACGGCTTGAATTACGAATTGAACACCGAAAAACTCACCCCATTGTATCGGCATCACGCCATCAAATTCCGCACCAACCTCAGCGGCACAAGCTATTTTTTCGACCGTCAATCGGCTTACGACGATGCGTTCGGCAGGGCTTATTTGGGATGGCAGCGCAAGGATGGCAAACAAACCGTCAGCGTTTTACCGTTTTATCAGGCACAGTTGGCAGGCAGCAGCGAGTTTGACAGCAAAAAAGAAAATAACCGTCGCGCCGCGCCGTATATGCTGGCACACGGTGTTGGCGTACAGCTTTCGCATATGGTCAATCTCGGTAACGCAACACAACTTTATTACTCGCTGGAGCGCTACCGCCAAAACTATCGGGAAACTGATCGTGCACTGCGCAACGATGGTTGGCACGACAGTACTTATCTTTCCCTAGCGCGCCGTTTCGGCAGTACGACCCTGTTCGGCGGTTGGCAATACAACCGTTTTGTTCCTGAAAACAAAAACATACGTAATACTGTCAACAATGCGGCCTACCACCGCAACGGTTTCAATATAGGTTGGATACAACAATGGCAGGTTTTAGGCAGGCTTAACAGCAGACTTACCGCTTCATTTGCCAACCGTCGCTATAAAGGCATTATGGCATTCGGTACGGAGTCGCAACGCAACCGGGAGCGCTCCCTCTCTATCAGCCTTAGTCACAACAAATTATCTTATAAAGGCATTACCCCTACTTTGAATTATAGTTATAGTCACACCCGTAGCAATGCACCCTATGCAATGCGTAATATTCATCAATGGTCATTAGGTGGTGAATGGAATTTTTAAAGGAGAGTCAAATCTGAGTAGGTATAAGACAGCAACCCGTTCAAACAAAACTTTGTAGTGTAATTAAAGGCCCCTGCAAACATCTACGCCGAGACCTTGTCTGTTTGATTTAATTATTTTTTAGAGTCTGTGCGGTGTCATACCTTCAGGCGCTTCTGCACCTTCCGGCAAACCGAAGGTTTCGCGCAAAATCACTTTATAGAAAGCAAATGCTTCGCGCGCACCTTGAATGGCTTCTGCCTCGGCTTCAGGAGTCAAGTTCAAAGCGTTCAGATGCTCGACAAAAGCGCGCCAGTGTTTGCCGCGGCCGTTTGGATGCGGAGCCAGGTGGCGTGCGCCGAATTCGCCGTTGTATTCAAGTTTTTGAGCGTGTTTGAACAAGAATGCTGCGCCCAAATTAGAACCTTCGGCGCAATACAGCCAGCCGATGGCTTTATTGCCGGTTTCGTGTGGCAATTCTTTGTCAAATTTGTAAGGCTCTTCGCCCAAGTCTTTCAAGTCTTGAGTCACGGCATCGTAACGTGCCATGTATTCAAGTTCAGGAATGGCTTTGTTCAATTCGGCATCTTTATAGATATGGTCAACAGCCTTATGGAAAACAGATTGAAGTTTCAAGAATTTGATGTAGTTTTCTTTGCTAGAAAAAGGTTGAACGGACATAACCAGGTTATCAACGCTGTCGTGCGTTGTCGTGGTTTGCTCTTTCAAGCGTTTGGCGAAAGTCAGCTCTTGGGTCTCACTCATGATGTTTCCTTTGAATAAGGGACTAATGGTTTCAGACGGCCTTTATGGTTAAAAATACCGTCTAATTTTAAAAGAATCGTTTTAAAAACAAAGAAGATAACTCTTAACCTGCTTCAGGTTCATTGACCGCACACCTTCCACAAATCTACAAGTCTCATCGCGTTTTTCAGGAATAAGAATATATATTATTTTTATACTAATGACAATAAACAAAACCAAGACCTATTAATAAAATTTAACGGCCCATAGCAATAACCTTCTGAAGTCTTTTCAAACTTTTCAGACGGCCCAAACTTTATTAAACAGCCGCTATTCAATCAAATATCAACCTAAATTTGGGCTATCCTTCTGTTTTCCTTTATAATGCGACACTCTTTGCACCTTCTTTATCCCCTGCCGAACCATGAAACGGATTCCTGCCTACCATCGCTGGTGGCGCTACAAGTCTTATCTTCCTGATGCGACGCTGCCTGCACATACGGTGGAATGCCCGGATTGCGGCTGCCGTATGGATATTCCGCGCCTGCGTCAGGGACAGGAAGCGCATTGTCCGGTGTGTAACCATGAAATTGTGGAAGTGGAAAACAATCCGTATATCGCGCCGATTGCCTATGCGCTGACAAGCTTGATTCTGATGGCGTTCGCGTACAATATGGTGTATATCCGCGTCGATTTGTTCGGCGTAACATCGATTTTGTCGTTGCCGCAAATGATGCGACTTTTGATTTCGCTGGATTATGGTTTTCTGGCGGAAGTGATGTTTATCCTTACCTTTGGTGCGCCTTTACTGTTTTTACTGCTCTGCCTTTATGTTTATACGGCCTTGATACGCGAAAAGGCCTACCCTGCGCTGCGCTTTGCAACGCGCGTATTAGTACGGCTGCGTCATTGGATTATGGTGGATGTGTTTTTTATTTCCACCTTGGTGGCGTATATCAAGCTCTCGTCTGTTGCTACGGTAGAATTCGGTTCGGCGTTTTATCTGATGTTTCCGTTGTCGGTCATGCTGATTCGGACTTCGGTATCAATTCCGCAGCATTGGGTTTATTATAAGATTCACCGTTTAACCGGCGGCCATGCGGTTCAGACGGCCACTGAAGACAAAATCTGTTGCAGCCGCTGCCTGTATTTCCGCGATAAAGACGAGCAGCCTTGCGGCGTATGCGGTGCGGACTTATACCGTCGCCGCCCGAAAAGCCTGAGCATTTCACTGGCGTTTTTGGTCGCGGCGTTTATCCTGTATTTCCCTGCCAACATCCTGCCGATTATGATTTCGTCCAACCCGACGGCTTTGGAGATCAACACGATTTTCAACGGCATTGTTTATATGTGGAACGACGGAGACCGCTTGATTGCCATGATTATCTTTAGTGCCAGTATTATGCTGCCGGTTTTGAAGATTATTGCGATGGCGGTTTTGATTTATTCCGCATACTTCAAACCCGTGATGAGCGCGGACAAGATGTCGGTTTTGTATCGGATTACCGAATCCATCGGCCGCTGGTCGATGATTGATATTTTTGTGATTATTATTTTGATGAGTTCGTTCCACACCAATATGGCGCGCGTCGTGCCGGGTGGTGCAGCGATTTACTTCTGCCTGGTCGTTATTTTGACCATGCTTTCGGCCTATTATTTCGATCCCCGTCTGATTTGGGACAAGCAACAGCAGCTTTCAGACGGCCTTGATTCTGACCAGACCTTAACACAATGAAAAAACACGATTCTTCACCCAATTATCACGCCCCGGCGCGTGTCAAGAAAACCAATGTCTTCACGTCTATCGTGTGGCTGATTCCGCTGATTGCGCTGATTGCCGGCGGCTGGCTTTTGGTTAAAGACATCCGCAACCGCGGCCCTGTCGTTACGCTGTTGATGGACAGCGCCGAAGGCATCGAGGTCAATAACACCGTTATTAAGGTGTTGAACGTCGATGTTGGACACGTTACCCGCATCAAATTGCGCGATGACCAAAAAGGCGTGGAAGTCACTGCGCAGCTCAGCGCCGATGCCAAAGACCTTATCCGCAGCGATACCCAATTTTGGGTGGTCAAACCGCGTATCGACCAAAGCGGCGTTACCGGCTTGGGAACCTTGCTTTCCGGCTCATATATTGCATTTACACCGGGCAAAAGCCAAGAAACCAAAGACGTATTTGTCGTCCAAGACATTCCGCCGATTGCCGCCATCGGTCAAAGTGGCCTGCGCCTGAACTTGATCGGCAAAAATGACCGCATCCTCAACGTCAGCAGCCCTGTTTTGTATGAAAACTTTATGGTCGGCCAAGTAGAAAGCGCACATTTCGACCCTTCCGACCAAAGCGTGCATTACACCATCTTCATCCAAAGCCCTAACGACAAACTGATTAATTCCGCCAGCCGTTTCTGGCTGGAAAGCGGCATTAATATCGAAACCACGGGCAGCGGCGTCAAACTCAACTCCGCCCCTCTGCCTGCCCTGCTGTCCGGCGCGATTTCCTTTGACTCGCCTAAAACAAGCGACAGCAAAAACGTTAAAAGCGAGGATAGCTTCACGCTTTACGACAGCCGCAGCGAAGTTGCCAACCTGCCTGACGACCGCTCGCTGTACTACACCGCATTTTTCAAACAATCCGTCCGCGGCCTGTCTGCCGGTTCTCCTGTCGAATACAAAGGCCTGAATGTCGGCGTGGTTTCCGATGTCCCTTATTTCGACCGCAACGACAGCCTGCACTTGTTTGAAAACGGCTGGATTCCCGTACGCATCCGCATTGAGCCTTCCCGTTTGGAAATCAATGCCGACGAACAAAGCAAAGAACATTGGAAACAACAATTTCAGACGGCCTTAAACAAAGGCCTGACCGCCACCATCTCCAGCAACAACCTGCTGACCGGCAGCAAAATGATTGAGTTGAACGATCAGCCTTCTGCCTCGCCTAAGCTGCGACCGCATACCGTTTATGCAGGCGATACCGTTATCGCAACCCAAGGCGGCGGTTTGGACGATTTGCAAGCCAAAGTGGCCGATTTGTTAGACAAGTTCAATAATCTGCCATTAGATAAAACCGTTGCTGGCTTGAACGGTTCGCTTGCCGAACTCAAGTCCACACTCAAATCTGCCAATGCCGCCCTAAGCTCTATTGACAAACTGGTTGGCAAACCGCAGACACAAAACATTCCGAACGAGTTGAACCAAACCCTGAAAGAATTGCGTCAAACCCTGCAAGGCGTATCGCCTCAATCGCCTATCTACGGCGACGTACAAAATACGCTGCAAAGTTTGGATAAAACCTTAAAAGACGTTCAACCCGTGATTAATACTTTGAAAGAAAAACCCAACGCGCTGATTTTTAACAGCAGCAGCAAAGACCCCATCCCGAAAGGAAGCCGATAATGCGCCTCTTCCCGATTGCCGCCGCCCTGACGCTTGCCGCCTGCGGCACTGCACAAAGCACACAATATTTCGTCCTGCCCGACAGCCAGTACATCCGTCCGGCTGCGCATGGCAACGAAATCGCAGTCAAAGTCAACCTTGCCGAACCGCTTGCCAACGGTGGCCTCGTTTACCAAACCGATGCCTATCATGTGAATCTGGCGAAAAACCACCTTTGGGCGGCACCGCTCGATGGCGCGTTGGCGGCGAACTTCAGCAACAAACTCAACCGCCTCAACCCGCGCCATACTTTCGTTCCCGCCTCACGTAGCCAAAGCAGCCAAACCCTGAAAATCTATGTCGAAGCCTTCCAAGGCAGCTATCAGGGGCAGACTACCGTCAGCGGCTACGCCCTATGGCCGGACGGACGCAGTAAACCGTTTAACGCCGTCACGCCGCAACAAGGCGACGGCTATACCGCCATGCTCGAATCGTTGGAAAACGGCTTGTCACAGGTTGCCGATATGATCGCCTATTAAACCAAAAGGCCGTCTGAAAACTGAACTGGCCCCCAAATCTTGGACACTCATAA
>NZ_KV810243.1:0-3256 GCF_001812735.1 Neisseria sp. HMSC069H12 | reverse complement strand
AATACTGTAAACAACGCTACTAGTTTCTACATGGCAACTGTACACCGTTATGAACAATGTTGGACACAATATCCAACAAAACGATACAGACAAATCTCGTATCAATAATAACGGTACAGTCAACTACGCCGATGGTAATTTGACGACCGTTGCAGTTACCGATGGCGAGAATGCATCAAAAGTTCAAATCAACGTCACTCAAGGCACATTGTCTGTCGATAATAATGGTACAGTGTCCGCACCGACTGCCGGTGTAGCGACTGCCGGCGATGTAGCCAATGCCATCAATAATGCCAAAACCACAACCAAGGTAGCAGCAGGCAGCAACACGCATGTCAATAAAACAACTTCAGGCAAAGAAACCACTTATACCGTCAGCGCAGATAAAGCAACGGTACAAGTTTCCAATGCTTTGAATCTGACCTCTAATACTACAACTGCAGCCGATGGTGCAGTCACAACTAATTACAGTATCGATCTCGCTCAAAGCACCAAAGCCGACATCCAAAAAGGCGTGGACGCCAAAACCGCCGTTGACAGCAAAGGCCTGACCTTCAACGGCGACAGCGGCAGCACCAATGTCGAAAAACTGGGCTCCACCGTGACCGTTGCCGGCGACGACAACATCACCACCGCAGCCCAGGGCGATACAGTGACCGTCAAGCTGAAAAAAGACCTGGTAATAGACAGCGTCAAAGCCGGCGACACCACCGTGAACAACGACGGAGTGAAAGTAGGCGACGATGTCGCATTGACCCAGGACGGCGTTAAAGCGGGCGATGTCAAACTGTCCAAAGACGGTTTGAACAACGCCGGCAACAAAGTGACCAACGTAGCCGCCGGTACCGACGATACCGACGTCGTCAACTACGGTCAGCTGAAAGAGACCTGGGTGCGAATATACGCTAAGCAACAAGATAGCAGGCTGTATATCAACTCTCCCAATGATTTT
This sequence comes from Neisseria sp. HMSC069H12, assembly GCF_001812735.1. Classification (NCBI taxonomy): domain Bacteria; kingdom Pseudomonadati; phylum Pseudomonadota; class Betaproteobacteria; order Neisseriales; family Neisseriaceae; genus Neisseria; species Neisseria sp. HMSC069H12. Next base: position 2,304 of record NZ_KV810243.1, on the reverse strand, counting down.
GGTGCGGCATATTGTACGCAAAAACCAGATGCATGCTGTTTTTAAAAGAATTTCATGAATCAGGCCGCACCCTCTTTAGAGAGTAAACCTGAATGGCTATAGAAACTTGGGAGTCCAAGACATGGGATACCTGCCTTTTCTCCTGCAGGTTGCTTTATTCTGGTGGACTCCCTCTACTGTTGCAAAAAAGCGATACATTTCTCCGTACATCAACAGGGGGGGGGGGCTGGAATATTTTCAAAATAAAGATAAAATGGGGAAATTTTACCCCCATGTTTGCCTCGTAAAACGAAATTCTTGTACTTACGGGCCGAATGGTTCGTGCAGGTAAGTGGGTAGGTTGCAATTTCGATCACTCTATACAACTAAATAATGGAGCATAACAATGAATAAAGCCTATCGCGTTATTTGGAATGCGTGCACCAACACTTGGACTGCTGTTCAGGAAAATGCCAAGGCCAAGGGAAAATCTTCTTCCGGACGGGTTTCTGCCGAGCCTGCCACATTGGGCAGCTTGGGGTTGAAATCCTCCCGTTTCGTTTGCACCGCATTGGCTTCCGCGCTGATGATGACTGCAGGTTATGCCAACGCCGGGCCGGGTATTTTTATCAATGATGGTAATGATGCCGGATGTATCGTTACCAGCGATGAATCATCAAGAAGAAACGCGCTGTTCTTTCTGAGTAATAACAACTTGGAATGGGCGGCCGAGCCGACCAGCGGCGGTAGTATGCCGAGTGCAAATGCCTTCCGTAATAAATGTAGCCCGGCAGATGCTGCCAGCCAAACCAACCGTGCTCTGTTCCATGGCGATGCGGGTGGTGCGGGCAGCAAACACCTTTCGCTCGGCGGCCGTTTGGATGTGAATAGCGGCATCATCGGCCTAGGTGATCGTGCTGCGGGCAACAACAGCATCCGCATTGGTAGCGGCAATACTTTGGATGCTGCCAATAGTCAATCAAATTCCGTTGCTATCGGTAATGACGTGGAAACCAAAGCTGCCATGGCTGTTGGCATCGGCTCGGCCGCCAAGGCCAATGGAGTGCAGTCTGTAGCTGTCGGCAACAGCGTGGAGTCTTCCGGATATTATTCCGTAGCTATCGGTACTTCCGCTCGTGCGAATGCGGCACAAACTGTGGCTTTGGGTAACAATGCCAACGCCGCAGGCGAGGATGCGCTGGCTATTGGCCGTAGTGCCAACGCTCAGGCGAAAGACTCGATTGCATTCGGCCGCAGCTCTCAGGCAGCTGCCAAGGGCGTTGCTATTGGTTCAGAAGCCAGCGCCGCCGTGGCCAATTCTGTTGCCTTGGGTTCAGGTACGACTGCCGTTGCTGCTACCAACCAGTCTGGAACGAAAAATGTAAACGGACTGAACTATACATATGTCGGCGATTCCGCCAATAGTTCTGTGACCGTTGGCAACCGTCAAATCAAACAGGTAGGGGCGGGCGAAGTTTCGGCTGCTTCCACCGATGCGATTAACGGTAGCCAGCTTTACGCCACCCAAAATGTAATCGGCAATATCGGTAAAGGTGTGGCTACTAATTTGGGCGGCGGCGCGGCCTTGAAACCAGATGGTACGTTTACCGCTCCCACCTACAACCTGACTGATGCCAACGGTAATGCGGTTAGCAAAAATAATGTCGGCGACGCGCTGAACGTATTGGACAGCCGTTTGAATACTGTGGGCGGCGGTTTTCAGGTGGCCGCTGCTACTGGTACGACGCAAACTGTGAAACCGGGCAATACGCTCAAATTTATTGACGGTACAAATACCACCACTGAGGTATCGACCGACGGCGCGGGTGTGACCACCGTTAAAATCAACGCCACAGGCGGCGGTGCAGCCGTTCCCCTGACCAGCAACGCTGCAACCGGCCAAGTCAACGCACCCGCTGCTGCGGATGCGAATAAAGCTACCACTGCAGGTAGCGTGGCCACTGCCATCAATACTGCCGTGAGCAAGAGTGGCTTTAATGTGCAGGGTGGTTCGGTTGCTGGCGGCTCCGTTACTGGTGCAGCTACAACCAAAGTAAATAATGGCAGTACCGTTAAATTGCAGGCGGGTAAAAACATCGCTCTATCACAGAGTGGTGCGGATTTTACTTTTGCCACTGCCGAGAATTTGAGCGTAACCAGCGTGACTGCCACTGATGCGGCTGGCAATAAAACTGTTACCAATGGCAGCGGTGTCACTATAACTCCGGCAGCCGCAGGCAGTTCCCCCGTAAGACTAACCACCAGTGGCCTGGATAACGGCGGCAACAAGATCACCAACCTGACCAGCGGCAACGTTGCGGCAGG